>NZ_JAALDV010000009.1:0-18174 GCF_014145045.1 Dietzia sp. DQ12-76 | reverse complement strand
ACCGGCCAGCTGACCCAGACCGATCGCCGTGAGCAACCCGTTGCCGGACGAGTACCCGCGGCCTCCGCTCTGACCGCTCACGCCGGCCGCGACGCCGCCCACGGCGAGCAGACCCGGGATCGGGGAGCCGTCGGCCCGCAGGACTCGCCCCTCGTCGTCGATCCGGAGCCCGCCCTGGGTGTGGAACAACCCCGGGGTGACCCTCGCCGCGACGTACGGGGGCTCCAGCGGCGCCATGGCGAACTCGTTTCGTCCGTGTTCGTCAGCGCGTTCTCCCCGGGCGGCCGCCTCGTAGTTCTCGAGTGTCCGGATCACCGCCTCCTCCGGCGCGCCCGTCACCGCGGCGAGCTCGGCGGTCGTCGCACATTCCTTGGCACCGCCCATCTCGACGAGGTCCCGGAACTCGTCCTCGAGCGAGGTCACGTCCCTGATCCGGGTGTCGAACACCGCCCAGATGGGGCCCTGACCGGCCAGGACCTCGGTCGTGAAACCGGAGTATCCGACGATCTCGTCGCCGAGCCGGCTACCGGTCGAGTCGATGAGCACCCCGCCCTTCTCGACCGTGGTCCACGACAGGATATTGCCGTACGGGTAGGCCACAGCGGCGTACCCCTGGTAGGCCGCACGGTTGTCCATCTCGCCGCCGAGTTCGAGTCCCCACTCGATCGCCTCCCCCGTCGATCCTGGTGCACCGAAGTACTCGAGCCCGACGAGTTCGGGGGCCCACTCACCGACGAGGGTGCGATTGGCCGCGAACCCGTTGGCGGCGAGGATGACCGCATGGGTGCGCAGCGTGTACTCCTGCACCCGCTCCCCGGCCACCCGGACGCCGCGCACGACCCCGTCCTCCACGAGCAGACCCGCGACGGGGTTCCCGGTGACCACCTCGACGCCCGCGCGGCCGCACGCGGCCACCAGGTCGTCGACCAGGTCCTGACCGCGACGGGACGGCGGGGCGTGGAGCCGGTTGACCGAGTGGCCGACGTGCTTGTACTCCATGATCAGCTTGAGGTTGATCCCGTGGGTGTCCACGAGCCAGTCCACCAGCCCACCGGACGATCGGGCCAGTCGTCTGGTCAGATGTTCGGCCTCGTGCGGTCCGCTCTGGCGGAGCAGGTCCGTCGTCATCCGCTCGGCGTCGTCCTCCACACCCGCCTCTCTCTGTTGGCGGGTACCGGCGCCCGGCACCGATCCGGTGGACAGCGCGGTGTTACCGCCGGGGACGTCGAGCTTCTCCAACACGACCACGGAGGCGCCGGCGTCCGCGGCCGCGAGGGCGGCGGTCAGACCGCCTCCGCCTGCTCCGACGACCACGACGTCGATATCGACCTCGGTATCGACGTCGGACTGGGGTGAGAACTCGTTGACCATCTGAACGGAACCTGTTGCTTTCTACATCGGTGAGTCAAGTGTTGTCCGGTCGCCACGACCGTCGGCCGTGCTCGTCGTTCCCGCCGGTTATCCGGGCACCCGTGCCATGAGGCCACCGTCGACCAGAATCGGCGTACCGGTCACGAAGGCCGCATCGGGTGAGAAGAGGAAGGAGATCGCCCCGGCGACGTCCTCCGGACTCCCCATCCGGCCCAACGGGGCGGCAGCCGCGGCGCCGTCGGCGGCCCCGGACGGGTCGTCCTGTGAATCGAAGAAGCCCTGGAGGTTGGGGGTCAGGATGAAACCGGGGCACACGGCGTTCACGCGGATGCCGTGGGGCGCCCCGTCGAGGGCCATCGCCTTGGTCAGGGCCAGTACGGCTCCCTTGGAGGCCACGTACGCGGCGTCCTGGGGGAACGCCGCGAACGACGCGGTCGAGGCCACCAGGACGATGCTGCCCCCGCGCGGGACCATCGCAGGCCACAGATACCGGTTCAATGCGTAGATGCTGGTGAGGTTGACGTCCATCTGGCGCTGCCACTCGTCGGGCGTGAGCTGGTCCAATGCCCCGACGATCGTCTGTCCGGCGTTGTGCAGCACGGCGGTGGGCGGTCCGTGCTCCTCGATCAGCGCCGGCAGCGTGGTGCCGACCGCGGCGGGATCGGTCACGTCGAACACCGCGTACCGGGCGTCATCTCCACACTCCGCGGCCGCCTCGGCGAGCCTGGCCTCGTTCCTACCCAGCAGGACGACCCGGTAGCCGTCCGCCGCCAGACGCACCGCGGCTCCCCGGCCGATCCCCGAGCTCGCCCCCGACACGTAGGCGGTGCCTCGATCACTCATTCCGCACCACCCATCGGCAACGCCGGCTCACCGGCGGTCCAGCCGCCGTCGACCGGCATGACGACACCGGTGACGGCGGAGGCCGAGGGGGAGGCCAGAAATGCGATGACCGCGCCGATCTCCTCGGTCTCGAACATCCGCCCCAACGGGACCCGGCGCGACACGGCGGCGTCCAACTCCGGGGTCATCTGTTGCTTGGCCATGGGGGTGAGGGTGAAGCCAGGGCAGATGGCGTTGACCCGGACACCCGCCGGGGCCCAGTCGATCGCCATCGACCGCGTGAGCGCCGCGACGGCGCCCTTGGACGCCGAGTAGGCCGACTGGTCGGGCAGGCTCACCAGAGCCGCCTGGGAAGCGATGTTGACGATCGCCCCACCTGCGGCCGCCAACGCCGGATGCAGCGCCTGGCTGGCATGGACGATGCCCATCACGTTGACGTTGAAGCACCTGAGGAAGTCCTGCGGGTCGACGCGCTCGAACGGCAGGTTCTCGGTGATCACACCGGCGCAGTTGACCAGCGCGTCCACTGCGCCGTGATCGGCGAGCACGGCCTGCGCGGCCGACTGCACGGATTCGGGGTCGGTGAGATCGAGCGGGCCCGCCTCGGGCGTACCCGCCAGGTCCCACCCGACGACGGTGGCACCTTGCGCGCGGAGGACCTCGACCGCGGTGGCACCGATTCCGGAAGCCGCCCCGGTCACCACCACCACCTTGCCGCCGAGTGGAGCCGGAATCGTTCTCTGTTCGGACATGGTCTTCTCCTGCCGAGGTCGTTAGTGCTGCACTGCCGGGTAGTCGATGTACCCTCTGTCGCCACCGGTGTAGAAGGTGGATTCGTCCCACCCCACCCGCTCGATCCCGCGCCTCCACCGGTCGAGTAGATCCGGGTTGGAGATGAACAGCCTGCCGACGCTCACCAGGTCGGCCTGCCCGGCCTCCAGGAGTGGCTCGAGGTCCCCCCGCTCGCTGGGCCCGTGGAATCCGGTGTTCAGCATGTAGGTGGTACTCCACCGTGCGCGGAGCTGCTCGTGCAGCGGCGTCGACCGGCGACGCAACGTGTGTAGGTAGGCGATCCTCAGTTCGTCGATCTGGTCGATCAGAGAGAGGTACGTCTCGTCGTTGCCCTTGTCCGCCATGTCGTTGAACTGGCCTCCGGGCGAGATCCGCAGACCCACCCGGTCGTGGCCGATCCGGTCACAGACCGCCCGCAGCAGCTCCACCACGAACCGTGACCGGGCCTCGGGGCTGCCCCCGTAGGAGTCGGTGCGGTGATTGGTCCCCGGGGAGAGGAACTGGTGGGGCAGGTAACCGTTGGCCCCGTGGATCTCCACTCCGTCCATCCCGGCGCGCACGGCCCGCTCGGAGGCGTCGGCGAAGTCCCGGATGATCCCGTCGATCCCGTCCTGGTCGAGCTCGGTCGGCACGGGCGCCGGGACCATCACGCGGTCGATGGTCTCGACCTCGATCTCCGCGCGGATCGGGCTCGGCGCGACCACCTTCGCACCGGGCGGCATGAAGCTCTCGTGGCTCATCCTCCCCGTGTGCATGAGCTGGCAGAAGATCTTGCCACCGCCGGCGTGCACCGCGTCCGCGACCCTCGCCCACTGCGCTTCCTGCCGGTCGTCGTGGATCCCGGGCGTCCCGGGGTAGCCCTGCCCCGCCGCTGAGGGCTGGGCGGCCTCCGAGACGATGAGGCCCGCTCCGGCACGTTGTCCGTAGTAGGTCACCGCCGAGTCCGGGAGCACTCCGGCCCTGTCGGCTCGGTTCCGCGTCATGGGAGCCATCACGACGCGGTTCGCCAGTTCGATACGACCGAGCTGCCATGGCTGGAACAGCAGCGACGACTCCGTGGACTGCGCGTTCACGATCCCACCGGTCCCGTTCACTCGGCGATGTCCACGCAGACGGTCTTGAGGTCCGTGTAGTCGTGCAGGACCTCGTGGCCCATCTCCCGTCCCCAGCCCGACTCCTTCATGCCGCCGAAGGGCATGCTCGGGTCGAAGATCCCGTAGGTGTTGACCCACACCGTGCCCGCCCGGAGCTTCGCGGCGACACGATGTGCCCGGCCGACGCTGCCCGTCCAGATCCCGGCCGCGAGCCCGTACCGGGTGTCGTTGGCGAGCTCGACGACCTCGTCCTCGGAGCTGAACCGCGACACCACCACCACCGGCCCGAAGATCTCTTCCTTGACGATCCTCGAGTCCTGACCCGCGTCCGCGAGGACGGTGGGTTCGATGAAGTACCCGCGGTCGCCCTTGCGCGAGCCGCCGGTGAGGACGGTGCCCTCGGAGCGGCCGATCTCGAGGTAGGACGAGACGGTGTCGAACTGGGTCCTGCTGGCCACCGGGCCGATCTCACTGGCGGGGTCGAAGCCGTCGCCGACCGTGATCGCCTCGGCCTTGGCGACCAGGCCCTCCACGACCCGGTCGTACACGTCGTCGTGCACGTACAACCGCGCACCGGCGGCGCATGCCTGTCCCGCGTTGTAGAAGATCGCGTTGGCCGAGCCCGCGATGGCCTTGTCCAGGTCCGCGTCCGGGAAGATAATGTTGGCGCTCTTGCCGCCGAGTTCGAGGGTGACCCGCTTGAGATTGCCCCCCGCGGCGTCGAGGATCCTGCGGCCCGTGGCCGTCGAACCCGTGAACGAGACCTTGTCGATGCCGGGGTGCTCGGAGATCGCCTGCCCGGCGGTCGGTCCGAAACCGTTGACCACGTTGAGGACCCCGGGAGGGATGCCGGCCTCGAGGGCGAGGTGGGCCAGGCGCAGCGCCGAGAGAGGGGTGGCCTCGGCGGGCTTGAGCACCACGGTGTTGCCCGCCGCGAGGGCCGGCGCCAGCTTCCAGGCGGTGATGACGAGAGGGAAGTTCCACGGCACGATCAGGCCGACGACGCCGAGGGGTTCGCGCCGCGTGTAGGTGTGGTACTCGCCCGCAGCGGAGATCGGGATCGTCTCGCCCTCGATCTTGGTCGCGAAGCCGGACATGTAGTGGTACAGACCGGCGGCCGTGGGGACGTCGCCGTCCCGGGCCGCGAGGTACGGCTTGCCCTGGTCGAGAGTCTCCACCCGGGCCATCTCCTCGGCGTCGGCCAGGAGCAGGTCGCCGAGTCGCCAGATCGCGGCGGCGCGCTCCTTGGGCTTCATCCTCGACCACGGCCCGTTCTCGAACGCCTCCCGGGCTGCTGTGACGGCCCGGTCGACGTCCTCGGCGCGGCCCTCCGCCACCGAGGCGAACGCCTCGCCGGTGGCGGGGTTGACGGTGTCGAACTCAGCGCCCGCGAGGCCGTCCACCCACTGCCCGCCGATGTGCAGTCGGGTGTGCTCGATCGGCCTACCGGCGTCGGGCTGGTTCTGCGAAGTCGTCATCACATTCCTTACGTAGCTGCGTGTGTGCCACCGGTTCGCGGTGTGCGGGGACGGGTCACCCTGGTGGGGAGTGCGACCGTTCTCAGTGCTCGTGGACGACGACGCCGCGGATGTTGCGGCCGGCGTGCATGTCCTCGACGGCCTGGTTGATGTCGTCCAGCTTGTATCGGGTGGTCACCAACTCGTCGAGCTTGATGCTGCCCGTGCGGTACATGTCCAAGAGCCGCGGGATGTCGCCCAGGGGACGGCAGTTGCCGTACATCACGCCCTTGATGGACTTGGCGAGATTCGTCATGTCCTGGGGGCTCACGCTCAGCGAGCGCTCGTGCGAGCCCACGGACACCAGGACGAGGCTCCCCGCCTTGCCGACGGTGTCGAATCCCTCGCCGATGATGTCGCCGTCCACCCGGCCGACCGTGACGATGGTGACGTCCACGCCCTGTCCGTTGGTCAGCTGGGCGATCAGCGGGCGCGCCTCGTCGATGGAGGTGAAGGCCGCGGTGGCACCGAAGCCCGCGGCGAGCTCCATCTTGTTCTCGGCGGGGTCCACCACGATGATGTGATCGGCTCCGGCGTGCTTGGCGCCCTGGACCGCGTTGGCGCCGACGCCACCCAGTCCCATGACCAGGACGACGTCGCCGGGCCGGACCGGAGCGGCGTTGACGGCGGCGCCGTAGCCGGTCGCGACTCCACACGAGACCAGGCACGCGAGGTCGAACGGGATGTCGTCGGGCAGTTTGACCGCCTGTGTCTCGTGGCAGACGAGGTAGTTGGAGAACGACCCCAGCCGGGTGACGCCGCCGATCGGGTTCCCGTCGGTGTCGTGGAACCGGGCGGTGCCGTCCATCGCCATCCCGGTCTCCATGCCGGCGCCGTTGTTACAGATGTAGCTCTGACCCCGGACGCAGTACTTGCACACCCCACAGGCGGGGATGAACAGCGTGGCGATGTGGTCGCCCGGCTTGACCCGGGTGACGCGCGAGCCGACCTTCTCGACGATGCCGGCGCCCTCGTGTCCTCCGACCATGGGCAGGTTCACCGGGATGTCGCCGGTGACGAAGTGATCGTCGGAGTGGCACAGGCCACTGGCCATCACCTTGACGAGGATCTCGTCCTCAGCCGGTTCGCTCACCTCGAGGTCCTGGACCTCCCACTGACCGCCGACCTGGTGGATTACTGCGCCGCGTGCCTTCATTTCTCGTTCCCTTTCCGTTGCCGACCGGTGGTCGGTGGTGTCGCGCCGTCCCGAGAACCGGGACGCCGGGCCTGCTGTGGCCCGAGGTGGACGCTGGTATGACTACGCGTTCTGTACCTGTGACCTGCGGATCCGCTCACCGCGGGTGCGGATGACCTTGGACAGGATGACGGCGATGACCAGAGCGCCGCCGTAGAAGAGCTCCTGCACGTACTGCTGGGCGCCGAGGAGCTGCAGTCCGGTGATCCCGGTGACCAGGAAGTACACCGCGATGAACGTGCCCCACGGGTTGAACCGCCCGATCTTGAGAACGGTCGAACCCAGGAAGCACGCCGCGAACACCGGGAGGAGGAACGCGCCCCCCGAGACGGGATCCGCGCTGGCAGTCGTGCCCGCATAGACCACGCCGGCGAGACCGGCGAAGCCCGAGGAGATGATCAGTGCCCGCCAGCGCAGACCCTTGACGTTGACGCCGTTGAGTCGGGCGACCTCGCTGCCCTGACCGACGAAGAGCAGCCGCTGGCCGAAGGCCGAGTGGTCGAAGATGTACCAGACCAGCAGGCACAGGATCACGGCGTAGTAGAAGCCGATCGGTACCGACAGGAACGGTCGGGTGAGGACCGCGTCGGTGAGCTCGCGGTCGATGCCACTGATGGTGACCGATCCCGAGATGAAGTAGATGAAGCCCTGGACGACGGTCCCCACGCCGAGCGTGACGATGAACGAGTGGATGTCGAACTTGGTGACGATGTATCCGTTGACCACCCCGACGACCAGGCTCGCCAGTATCGCGACGATCACCGCGGCCCAGATGTTCCAGCCCTGTTTGACGTTGAGGACGGCCACCAACACCATCGACATGTTGAGGGTGGTCGCGACCGACAGGTCGAAATCCCCCGCGCGCAACGGAAACACCAGTCCGAGAGCCAGGATCAGCAGGACGACCTGAGACCCGAGCATGTTGGCGACGTTCGCCGTGGTCGGGAACGTCTGAGGGGCCAGGACACTGAACGCGATGATGAGGACGACCCACACCCCCAGGAGCGCGAAACGCTCCGGTTGAGCCGGTCTCTTGACCGCCTGCGACGGCCGTCGGGAAGCGACCGTCGTTCCCGCATGATTCTTCTCCGAGGCGGTCATGCCACTTCCTCCGAATAGACGGCGGACGCGAGGGCGTCCTTGGTGATGTGAGCTCCGCGCAGTTCCGCACGGACCTCGCCTTGGTCGAGGACCACGACTCGATCGGCCATTTCGACGAGCTGTTCGTAGTCCGTTGTGGCGCACAGCACCGCCATGCCCTTCTGGGTGGCCTCGCGGACGAGTTTGAAGATCTCGCGGCGGGCCCCCACGTCGACGCCCTGCGTCGGCTCGTTGAGCAGCATGACCGTCGGCTGCGTGTCCATCCACTTCCCGATCAACACCTTCTGCTGATTACCGCCGCTGAGGTGCCCGAACATCGCTGAAGAGTCCTGGGGTTTGACCTGGAGACGGGCGAGCATCTCGTCGGCCTGCCGCCGCAATCCGCCCCAGTCGATCAGCGCACCGCGGGCCCGCCGGCCGAGGAAGGGCAGAGCCGTGTTCTCAAGAACGCTGAGCTCCAGGGAGCCGCCCTGTTCCTTCCGGTTCGCGGGGATGAGGACTACCCCCGCCTCCATTGACCGAGCCGGGGTGGGTTCGTGCACCTGAGCGCCACGGTGCTCGACGGATCCCGACTTGGCGCTACTCGCGCCGAACAGCAGGTCGGGAAGCTCCTCGGTTCCGGATCCGGCGAGTCCGGTCACACCCACGACCTCACCCGCATAGACCTCGAGGTCGAGGTTGTTGACCCGCTCCCCCGTGAGTGCGCGGGCCGCCAGCACCGGCGGCGCACCGGAATCGACCACCGCGTCGTGTTTGGTCACGTGCTCCGCCTTCGACCCGAGGATCAGGCTCACCAGATCGTCCCGAGTGGCGCCCTCCGTCTCGCGGGTGCCGGCCAGTCGGCCGTTCCGGAAGACGGTCACCCGGTCGGTGACCTGCAGGATCTCGTCGAGGTCGTGGGACACGAGCAACACCGCGTCGCCGCGATCGCGCAGGCGATCCAGTACGGCGAAGAGGACGTCCACCTCGTGCCGCGGCAGGAAGACGGTGGGCTCGTCGAGGACCAGTATCTGGGGACGTCCCGGCTCCGACTTGAGCTCCTGCCCACCCACGGCGCGGACGACAGCCAACATGGCGCGCTGGACGGGGGTGAGCATGTCGATCGTGGCATCCGGGTGGATGTCGATGCCGAACCGGTCGAGCAGTCCGGAGACACGCTCGCGTTCCTGCCCCCACGGCACCCGCCTGAGGCCCACCGACGACCCACCCGAATCCAGGGCCATGTGCTCGAGCACGGTTCCGGAGGGGGCCAGTCCGAGATCCTGGTGGACGAATCCCAGTCCGTGATCACGGAGGCCGCGGGCACCGAACGGGGTCGACACCCGCGTGCCGTGCACCGTGACCTCGCCCCCGTCGGCGTCATGGACCCCGGCGAGAACCTTGATCAGGGTCGACTTGCCGCTGCCGTTCGCGCCGAGCAGACCGTGCACTTCCCCGGGATACATCGCCAGGTCGACCCCGCTCAACGCTGAGACTCCGTTGAAGGACTTGGTGAGCCCGCGGATCTCCAGAAGCGGGACGGATCCTGCGGCCGCGCCCACTGAGGGAGGATGCTGGACGACCATGATCAGATCAGTCCCCACAGCTCGCGGTAGGCGTCCCGGTACTCGTCACCGAAGCCCTCGCCACTGCGCGGCGGGTTGCCGGTCTCCTCGACGTTCGTCTCATCGATGACGCGGACCGGTCCGGAGACGCCCTCGATGGGCTCCTCTCCGAGCATCGCCCGGAAGGCGGTGTCCATGTTGACGTAGGCGACCCAGTCCGGATTCTCTGCGACGTTCATCGCGACGGTGCCGTCGGCCACCATCTGGAGGATGGACGGCGTGCCGTTGAACGTGAAGATGGGCACATCCCGTCCGGCCGCGGCCTGCTGGATGCCGGGAGACGCGTAGGTCGCCATGTTGTCGTAGATGGGGAGCACCGTGTTGATCGTCGGATCGCGGAGCAGGTTGGACTGCACCTCGTCCTGGATCCGTGTCGACCACTGCGGGACGGACACGTTCATGACGCTGGCCTTGGAGCCCTCCGGACCGAACTCCTCGAGCGTCTCCTCCATCGTCTCGACCATGCCCGCCGATGGGCCGGTCTCCGAGGACTGGATGATGAGCGCGTTGACCGGGGCGCCTTCGTGATAGGCGATCGCGTCGAGTGCCATCAGACGCGCGGCGAGGTTGAAGGGGGCGAACGCCTCGTACTCGAGTCCCTCAGACGTCCCGCTGTCCATGTCGTTGATGTGCAGGGGCACCACCGGGATCCCGGCGTCCCGCGCAGCGTCGATCTGCGGGCCGAGCGTCTCCGGCAGGGGCCCGTTGAGCAGGATCGCGCCGGCCCGCGCATTGATCGCCTGCTGGATGCCCTGCTGGTAGGACGTCTGGGTGCCATCAGCGGGGAATGTCACGTAGTTGATGCCGGCGTCTTCGGCCACGGCGGCCATGGCTGCCTCGCCGTCGGCGTAGAACTCCGCGCCGCTGTCGATCGGGATGCTGTAGATGGTCTCGCCCTCGAGCTCACTGATGTCGATCGGGGCGCCGAGATCGTCGGGGCTCGGAACACCCCGGTACTCATCGACCATGGCCGCGGCTTCCTCGGCCAGCGCGGCGCCGTCGGCGGTGGCGGCCGACGATCCACCGTCCGACCCGGACTCTGCTCCGCATCCCGCCAGGACAAGGGCGGTGGCGGCGGCCAGTGCCGCCACGGATTTGCTGATCTTCATGCTTGCTCCATCATTCGGGGGGGTGTTACCGGGCGAACTCGGGCCGCTCGGAAAGGTCGTGGTAGATACGTGCGATCGAGTTGCGCTGAAACATCTCGATGAGTGAATCCGGATAACCGGTGTAGTCCTCGTTCCCGACGTGGATCAGATCCGCGAACCGGATCTCGTCGCAGGCCTGCTCGAGGGTCCGCCCGGCGTCGATCGCGGCGGCGACCTCCCCCGCCACGTCCCGTCCCCACTGCCGGTACCGCTCGACCGCGCTGCGGTCGGTGACCTCACCGTGTCCGGGGACGAGGACGTCGAAGTCGTAGGACTCGACGGCGTCGATCGCGTCGAACCAGTCCCACAGGCGGCAGTCCTGGAACGACGGGAGGCTCGACTCGCACACGATGTCGCCGGTGAAGATCACGCCGTCCTGGGGGAGGTAGGCGAGCAGGCTGTTCGCCGTGTGTCCGGGTTGGAAGCGGAGTTCGAGATGGACGTCGCCCAGGTGCAGATCGAGACGATCCTGGAACACCACCTCGGGGACGCGCACGGAATAGGACGGGAGCAGATCCACCGCGTCCGGGTCGATCACCTCGAACAGGTCCCGTAGGTACTCCTCGGTGGGTGCATCCCGCAGGAGCCGATCGCGGGTCCCACGGTGGGAGACGACCTCTCCACCCATCCAGAAGTTCCCGATGGTGTGATCGGGGTGATGGTCCGTGTTGACCACGAAGCGGGTGGTCCCGAAGCCCTCGACGACCCGTCGCCATGCCTGCGCGTCGGTCGGTTTGTGCGGGGTGTCGACCAGCGCGACCCCGTCCGTGCCCACGATGATCGAGTTGTTGGATCCCAAGTACGCGGTCTCCACGTGGACGTGCGGACTGACCTGCGTGACGCTCATGCGCCCGTCCCCTCGTCCGGATCGGGCATGGACGAGGACCCGACGAAACCGACCAGGTTCTCGATGCGGGTGGGGGCGAAGATCTCGATGAACTCCGCCTCACCCTCGATGCTGCGGCCACCGTGGGGAACGTTGCGGGGAAGAATTGCGATCTCGCCCGGCTCGAGGGTGAACTCGTCGTCCTCGACGGTGAAGATGACCCTCCCCTTGGTGACGATCACCGTCTGTTCGCAATCCGGGTGGGAGTGGGTGGGGACGACCGTCGGGTGGATCCAGCGGATCCGGTTGACGCCGGTCTCCTTACCGGTCATCGCGGTACGGAAATTGTTGGTCAGCACTTCCCTCTCGGGAAGGTCGTCCCATCGTGCTCGAAACGAGCTCATCGGACCTCTCCTGTTCCATTGAGGCACCCGTGCGGGCTGCCACTGCGGACCGCCCTTTGTGACGGAACCCACATTATTCTGTCGTCTGCTAACTGTCAACAGTTTTCTGGCCATTCTCGGTGTCCATCGTGTTACACCGTCGCGGGCCCGGTAACGGCGCCGAAACACCATCGACCTGCGGCGATTCGACTCACTGCCGCAGCCCGGTCACCGTCACCTCACGCGCCCAGCGGTCAGTGGCGAGCAGGAACCCCGTCCAGCGCGCTCAGAAGAGCGTCGGTGGTAGATACGTCAGCGTATTTCTGGGCCATGTCGAACAGATTGACCTCGTGGACCGTCGGACTCCGGTCGTACACCGCATCCGAGGGCACCGCGACCTTGTAGTTGTACGAGAAGGCGTCGACGACGCTGGCCCGGACACATCCCGAGGTCGTGCATCCGGTCACGACGAGCGAATCGACATCCGCCTGGACCAGATAGCTGGCCAACGGCGTGCCGAAGAACGCGCTCGGATGGCGCTTCGGCAGCAGGACGTCGCCGTCCCGCGGCGCGACCTCGGCCACGAACTCGTACCCCTTCGCGGGGATGGACATGATCCCGGGGACCTTCGCCCCGAGGGCGCCCTGGTCGTACTCCTTCTTGGGAGCAACGTGCGGGTAGAGGACCGGCCACCCCTTCGAGCGGAACACCGCCAGGAGCCGTTCTATGTGATTGACCGCCTGCCAGCCGACCTCGCCGCAGCTCGTGGGGAACTCCTCGAGTGCGTCGTCGAAGGGCATCGGGGTGGTTCCGACGGTGCGGTACTGCACATCGATGATGAGCAGACCGGGACGACGGCCCAGGCCGACCGGCCGGCCGAAGCCCGCGGCCTCGTACCGTCGGCGGGTGAGGTCATCGATCGTCGAGGGCTCGTTCATCGCTCCTCCTTCGGGAGACTGGTCAGCTCGGCGAGTGCCGTCGCGCCGCTGTGGGGACGGGGAATGTACTCGCCGGTGGTGGTCGCGGACAGTTCACCGTCGCGCATCGCGAAGTGCCCACGGACCAGGGTGTGCACGACCCGCATCGGTACCCGCGTCCCCTCCCAGGGCGTGTACTCGGCGGCGGAGTGCTGGGTCGCCGCCTCGATCACGGTCTCTCCCGACAGGTCCACCACCGCGAGATCGGCATCCGATCCCACCTGGATCGTGCCCTTTTTCGGGTACATGCCGAACAGTTGGGCGGACCTGGTGGACGTGGCGTTCACGAGCCGGTCGAGCGGGACCCCTCGGCGAAGCCCCTCCGTCAGGGTCAGGGGCAGGACGCCACCCACCCCGGGGAAGCCCGCACTGGCCTTCCAGATGTCCTTCTCCTTGTGCGTGCGGTGCCGGGCGTTGTGGTCGGAGCCCACGGTGTCGACGTCGCCGTTCGCCAGTCCGGTCCACAACGCCTCGAGGTCCCTCGGTTCACGGAGCGGAGGGTTGACCTTGCCGTAGGTTCCCGGCCCGGGATCGGTCTCGGTCGTCAGCGTCAGGTACTGCGTGCACGTCTCGACGAAGAGGTTCTCGTAGGACTCCCGCTGACGCAGGACCGCGTCGAGAGCCAGCGCGCTGCTGGTGTGGACCGAGTACATGGAGGCGCCGGTGACCTGCGCCATGAACGAGACCCTCTGCACCGCTTCCGCCTCGACGAACGACGGCCTCGACATGTTCCAGGCGTGCAACGGGCCGCGGGACTCGTCGATCGGACGGCCCTTGAGCTTCCAGACCAGTTCGATGTTCTCCGGGTGGGGGTTGATCATGGCTCCACGATCGGCAGCCATACCGAGCACGTCGTACATGTAACCGTCGTCGTTGCCGGGGAGCCCGAGGTACGCGCCTTCCTCACCGCGGAAGTTCATGAAGAACTTGAAACTCGAGACACCGAACTCGTCGATGTAGTGAGGCATCTCCTCGTAGTGCGCCTCGGAACCGACGACGATGTGGAACCCGAAATCCACGTGGGAGTCACGTGACATCACGTCGCGGGACCCAGGGAGCACATCCGAATAGGACTCGCCGCTCATCAGGTAGACCAGCATCGTGGTGACGCCGCCGGCCACGGCCGACGCGGACTCCAGGAGGGCGTCATCGGGATCGCGGGGGACCCTGATGTCCTTTCCCAGGTGCACGTGCGGGTCGATCGCCCCCGGGAGGACGAGCTTTCCGTGAAGGTCCACCACCTCGGCGGCCTCGACCTCGACATCCGGGGTCACCACCCCCGCGATCGTCCCGTCCTTGACGAGTAGGTCCACCCGGCGGACTCCCTCCCCGTTGAGGAAGACGTCGCCGCCGTGCAGACGAAGGTCATACGTGGTCATACGACTGCTCCATTCTCCGTGTTCTGCGCCACCGCGTACTTCGTGTCGAGCTCGTCGAACTCCGGTTTGCGCACCAGGGCCTGACGGTCCGTCCAGCTGATCATCAGCTCGCCGGCATCCCGGGTGTCCCCGATCTCCGCGAGGTGGTTCATCACCTGACGCATCCCGGCCACCGCGCCCCGCATCGCTGCGTTCGCATAGAGGGCCACCGCGAAGCCGAGTTCCCCGAGTTCGTCACGGGGAAGCAGCGGGGTCAGGCCACCCTCGACCATGTTGGCCATGTGGATCCCCGGCACGGATGTCGTGATCCTGCGCATCTGGTCCACGTCTCGGGGGGCTTCGACGAAGAGCACGTCCGCCCCGGCCTCCAGGTACCGGCCGGCGCGGTCGATAGCCTCATCGATCCCCTCGATCGCCAGGGCATCAGTCCGGGCGATGATGACGAAGTCGTCGTCTCTCCGGGCGTCGACGGCGGCCTTGATCTTTCCGACCATCTCGTCCGCCGAGATGACCTCTTTCCCGGTGAAGTGGCCGCACTTCTTGGGGCTGACCTGGTCCTCCAGTTGGAGGGCGGCCGCCCCGGCCCCTTCTATCAGCCGGACCGTGCGCTGCACGTTCAGCGCGTTGCCGAATCCCGTGTCACCGTCGACGACAACGGGGATCTGAACCGCGTCGGCGATCGCGTTGACGTGACCCACCAACTCGCTCAGGGTGATGAGTCCGAGGTCGGGGGCCCCGAGGTAGGAGTTCGTCACACCCGCACCGGTCACGTACACGGCTTCGAATCCCGTCTCCTCCACCACCCGGGCGGTGAGGGCGTTGGGAGCACCCGGCACCATCAACGGCGGCCCCCCCGACGAGAGGAGACCTCGCAGTTTCTTGGTTGTCGTCATGGGTTGTTGCACCTTTCCTGGCCCATCTGAGCCGCTATTCGGATGTGATCCCCAGCGCGTCCACGGCGCTCTTCCGCGCCTTGTCGAGGTGCAGTCGCAGGATCTCTGCCGCACGGTCCTCATCGCGCTCGACGATCGCCGCGACGAGTCGCTCGTGCTCGGCGAGCGCCTCACGGGCTCGATCGGGCTTCTTGGCCGATGTCTGCCTCGCGAGGGAGATCTGACGCTGGACCTCGACCGTCGCGGCGGCCAGTGCGTCGTTGCCGCTCATCCACGTCAACCGGGTGTGGAGGTCCCGGTCGGCGGGATACGGGCGTTCGGGATCCTGGGACAGCTCCTCCCCCGCCTCTCCGACCAGCTGCTCGAGCTCCCGCAGCTCCTCGTCCGTCGCCCTCCGGCAGACGAGACGGACACCGTGTGTCTCCAGCGCGGTACGGAGCTCGTACAGATCATCGACCTCACCGGGCTCGAACGTCTTCACGAAAGCGCCGCGGTGGCTCACGATCGTCAACAGGCCCTCGCCCACCAGTCGCTGAATGGCCTCGCGCAGGGGCCCCCGGCTGATCCCGAGCACCTCGGCGATGGACACCTCGTTCAACCGCTCCCCGGGAGGGAGCGTGCCGTCGAGGATCATCTCCCGAACCCGCTCCTCGGTCCGACGGGCGAACGTCCCGTCCCTGGTCAAAGGGGCACTCGTGGACTTCTTCATCCCTACTCCTCTATTCGACTCGATCACTCTCACCGCGGAGGCACCGGCCAACTCACCCGGGCGGTCCCCAGCAGGATGTACTCGGCCCCCTGGGGCACCGCCGTTCAGGGCACACCTATTGTGATGCACATCTCTGTCAACTGTCAACAGTTAGCGGCGCATTGGCCACTCTCATGAACCGCGGGAGTCCACGCCCGCCTCCCGCGATCCACACCCGCCGCGGCGTGCGCGTTGCGCAGGGTGGCCCTCGACGATGTTAACGCCGATGCGGCGCCGTGCCCCACCGGCAGGCAGCTCGAGACGATTCCCGCGCGCCTCGGTTGAGCGCCGAGTTGCCGGCCGGCGGAGAACGGCGTTATGGTTGCTTGCTGCAAGCAACTTAGTTGACCGCGGGAGGTCGGAATGGCGATAGACGCCGAGCAGGGCGGCAAGCTCGTGGTGGACCTGTCCCGCGTGGTCAAGATGCTCCGCGCACTCAACGCGTCGGCACCGCGACTCCACGACTCCCTCGAACCGTCGACCCATCCCCTGCTGTTCGCGATCCACGACGAACCCGACAGAGTCACCGCCCTCGCCGAGCGCGTGCACACCGACATCTCCGTGGTGAGTCGTCAGGTCCGCCACCTCGAGGCCCTCGGCCTGGTCGCCAAGGTCCCCGACCCGGATGACGGGCGCGCGAGCGTCGTGACCCTCTCGGCCGAGGGGCGCGAGCTGGTCACCCGGGTCCTAGACGGACGCGGGCAGTGGATGGCCGATGTCCTGGCCGACTGGACCCCCGAGCAAGCGGCCTCGCTCGACCGGGGGTTGTCGCGCCTCGCCGACTCTCTGCGCTCCGAACTCGACGCCCTCACGTCCGCCAAGGAGAACCGATGACCACCCCTGAGACACGATCCGCCCGCGCTGCCGCGGGACCGGGGGCGGACGGCGAGTTCTCCCACCGGCAGATCCTCGTCATCCTCGCCGGGTTGATGTCCGCGATGTTCCTCGCCAGCCTCGATCAGACGATCGTCTCGACCGCCATCAGGACCATCGCCGATGATCTCCAGGGGTTGGACGCCCAGGCGTGGGTGACCACCGCCTACCTCATGACGTCCACGATCTCGACGCCGCTCTACGGCAAGCTCTCGGACATCTACGGGCGCAAGCCCTTCTTCGTCATCGGCATCATGATCTTCGTGTTCGGCTCGCTGCTGTGCACGCTCGCCGACTCGATGTACACCCTCGCACTGTTCCGCGGCATCCAGGGACTGGGCGCGGGCGCCCTCATGTCGCTCTCGCTGGCGATCATCGGCGACATCATCCCGCCCCGCGAACGCGCGAAGTACCAGGGTTACCTGCTCGCCGTATTCGCCTCGTCCTCGGTCATCGGTCCGGTCGTCGGCGGCTTCTTCGCCGGCGCCGAGACCCTCTTCGGAATCAGCGGCTGGCGATGGATCTTCCTCATCAACGTCCCCATCGGCGCCATCGCACTGACCCTGGTGCTGATCACCCTCAACGTCAAGAACGCCCGCGTGGACCACCGGGTGGACTGGGCGGGCGCCGCCACGATCGTCGTCGGACTGGTACCGCTGCTGCTGGTGGCCGAGCAGGGGAACACCTGGGGCTGGGGCGCGCCTGCCGCCCTCGCCTGCTACGTCGTGGGCCTGGCCGGGATCGGCCTGTTCCTCATCGTCGAGGCGCGCGCGGGCGACGAGGCACTCATCCCACTGCGGTTGTTCCGGGACCGCACCTTCGCGATCGTCACCGCCGGCGGGGTGATCGTGGGAATGGCCATGTTCGGCGGGCTGATGACCCTCCCGCTCTACATGCAGATCGTCCACGGAGCCGACCCCATGGAGTCCGGACTCATGATGCTGCCACTGGTGGCCGGGCTGATGGGCGCCTCGATCGTCTCCGGTCAGCTCATCTCGAAGACCGGGCGGGTCCGCGAGTTCCCGATCTTCGGTACCGCCGTCGCGGCCGTCGGCCTGTTCCTGCTGTTCACCATCGACGCCGACACCTCTCTCACCCTGGTGATGGCCTACATGCTGGTCCTCGGCGTCGGCCTGGGCAACTGCATGCAGCCGCTCACACTGATCGTGCAGAACGCGGTGAGCCCCCGCGAGATCGGTGTGGCCACCGCGTCCGCGACGTTCTTCCGGCAACTCGGCGGGACCGCCGGGGTGGCCGTGTTCCTGTCGATCCTGTTCAGCCGGGTCGGAGGCTCCATCGCCAGCGAGCTGCAGAAGGCGGGGGCGGACGGCAGCCTCGCGCGCGGGGTGCAAGAGGGCCTGGCGGACCCGGCACTGCGCGCCGACCCCGAGGCTCTCGGGATCGTGCAGGCCCTCGCGGACCCGGCATCC
>NZ_JAALDV010000098.1:0-2282 GCF_014145045.1 Dietzia sp. DQ12-76 | reverse complement strand
CGTGCCGCCCCACGCCGCCACCCCCGGGGGTCGGGTCAGCGGACGGCGGCGGTCACAGCGGGGCGATGGGGTGCTTGCGCGGGGGCTCGTTGCGGATCTTGTCGCGCAGCTGGGCTAACGCGCCGCGCAGGACCAGACGAGTCTGCGACGGCTCGATCACCGCGTCGATGTACCCGCGCTCGGCGGCCGAGTACGGGGTCGCGATGAACTCGTTGTACATGTCGATCAGCTGCTTGCGGAGCTTGGGCCCCTCCTCCGGGCCCGCCTCCTCGATCTGCCGACGCTGCAGCAGATCCACCGCGCCCTCGGCCCCCATCACCGCGATACGGGCGGTGGGCCAGGCGAAGTTCAGGTCCCCGCCAAGGTTCTTGGACCCCATCACGGCGTAGGCGCCGCCATAGGCCTTGCGGACGACGAAGGTCACCTTGGGCACCGAGGTGGCGGCCACCGCGTACCCCATCTTGGCGCCGCGGTGGATGATGCCGAGCTTCTCCTGCTGGACACCCGGCAGGTACCCGGGGGTGTCGACCACGTAGACGATCGGGATCGAGTAGGCGTCGCACAGCATCATGAACCGGGTGGCCTTCTCCGAGGCGTCGATGTCCAGGGATCCCGACAGGTGAAGCGGCTGGTTGGCCACGACGCCGACCGACTCGCCGTCGACCCGGGCGAAGCCGGTGATGATGTTCTGGGCGAACTGCCCCGAGGTCTCGACGAACTCGCCGTCGTCGAACATCCGGATGAGCAGGTCGTGCATGTCGTACGCCGCGTTGTCCGAGTCCGGGATGATCGAGTCGAGTTCCAGGTCGGAGGCGGTGGTCGACGGTTCGAGCCCTGGATTGATCCTCGGCGCCTTCTCGGCGGCCGAGGAGGGCATGAAGCTGAGTAGGTTCCGCACGTACATGAACGCGTCGTGCTCGCTCACGGCCACGTGGTTGACGTTGCCGTTCTTGGCCTGCTGCAGGGCGGAACCGAGGTCATCCATCGAGATGTCCTCGCCGGTGACCTGCTTGATCACGTCCGGACCGGTGACGAACATGTACGCCTGGTCCTTGACAGCCACCACGAAGTCGGTGGTGACGGGCGCGTAGACGGCGCCACCCGCGCACTTGCCCAACATGATCGAGATCTGCGGGATGTACCCGGACGCCGGGTACTGACGCTTGGAGATCTCCGAGTAGTAGGCCAGGGAGGTGACGGCGTCCTGCACGCGGGCTCCACCCGAGTCGTTGATCCCGATGATGGGACACCCCACCTTGAGGGCGAAGTCCATGATCGCGCAGACCTTCTTGCCGAAGCCCTCGCCCACCGACCCGCCGAACACCGTGTTGTCGTGCGCGTACACGACCACGGGTCGCCCGTCGATCGTGCCGCGCCCGGTCACCACACCGTCCCCGAACGGGTTGTCCGGGTTACCGGGAGCCTTCGCCAGCTGGCCCATCTCCACGAAGCTGCCCGGGTCGAGCAGCTCCGCGATGCGCTCCCGCGGCGGCGTGTGGCCCGCGGCGTCGCGTCGGGCCCTGGCCCGCTCGCTGCCCGGGTCCCGGGCCTGCTCGGTCTTGACCCGCAGTTCTGCGAGCTTCTCCGCGGTGGTCCTAGCCGTCACGCGTCCGATCCCTTCAGTACTCCCGCGTCGATCTCCGAGAGCCGACGCGCCAGATGCTTACCGACCGTACCGACCACGGGTTCATCGACCACCGCGAGGTGGTCTCCCTTGAGCTGGACCACCTCGAGATCGGAGACGATCCGGCCCCAGCCGCCGTCGGGGTCCACGTGCGCGTACCGGGGCTCGAGCTCGATCGCCCCCTCGTGCATCCGCTCGGCGCGGTAGAGCACGAAGGAGACCTCCGCGCCGACCCCGGACCACGCGGACAGGTCCGCGCTCTGGAGGATGCGGTTGTCGACGAAGCTCGCGCGCTGGTGTTCGATGACTCCGCCGCCCATGGCGTTGGCCTCCGCGCCCAGGCCCTCGAGAAGCATCCCCAGCACCCCGTCCTCCCCGTGCTCGGCGAGGAACTCCCGCGGCACCTCCACGTCCAGGCCGTAGGTCCGCTTGGCGAACTCGGAGTAGCGCCGCCAACGGGCCTCAGCCTCGTCGAGCGTGTCCGGGACCGGCTCGGACGGCTGCACGGTGTCCAGGAGGGCCACCAGCGCCACGACGTCGTCGGCGGCCCGCAACTGACGCGCGACCTCGACCGCCAGTGCCCCGCCGAAGGACCAGCCGCCCAGCGCGACGGGGCGCCCGGAGGCGATCTCCCGGATCCTGTCCAGGTACCCGGCGG
>NZ_JAALDV010000097.1:0-13216 GCF_014145045.1 Dietzia sp. DQ12-76 | reverse complement strand
TTCGACAGGCTCCGCGACGGCAGGGTCACCGGCCGTCTCGTGGTGACCATGTGACCCCCGCGCAACGCGGTGACCTGCTCCACCACACCACACCGACGAGAAGAGGACGGACATCATGACGGCGCCACAGAACACCCGGTTCGAGGGCAGGGTCGCACTGGTCACCGGGGCGGCCTCGGGGATCGGGGCGGCCGTGGCGAGGCAGCTCGCCGCGGAGGGCGCGCGCCGGATCCACCTGGTGGACCTGGCGCGGGAGTCAGCGCAGCGCGTCGCCTCGGAGATCGGCGGCGTCGCACACGGGGTGGACGTGGCCGACCCGGACGCGGTCCGCGCGCTCTTCGAGGAGATCTCGGCCGAAGACGGACGGGTGGACGTGGTCGTCCACGCGGCCGGCATCGATGACCCCGTGGCCAAAGCCCACATCTACGAGGCGGCCGAGACCGGCGAACCGGTCGACGTCCTGAGCCGGCTCGACGACTCGACGTGGCGCCGGATCCACGCCGTCAATCTGGACGGCACCTTCCACGTCCTGCGCGAATCCGTGCGGGCGATGCGCCCCGGCGGGGGAGGGGCGATCGTCACCGTGGGGTCCTCGGCGGCGTTCGACACCCTCGTGGGTTACCCGCACTACGCCTCCTCCAAGGCGGCCGTCCACGCACTGAGTCAGTCCGTGGCCAAAGAGGCCGTCCACTTCGGCATCCGGGTCAACACCGTCGCCCCCGGCCCGGTGGACACCGCCATGGCCGCGCGAACCCCCGAGTCGGTCCGCGCGCGGATGAACGAGGGCAGCGCCTTCGGCTACGCCACCGCGGAGCAGCTCTCCGAGAGCATCTGTTACCTGGCCTCCGATCAGGCGTCGAACGTCGTCGGCGCGGTGCTGCTGAGCAACGGGGGTCGCTTCACGGTCTGACGACCCGACAGCGCTCGCACCGCGCGCACGGCGCGACCCGGCAGCAGGGACCGACTCGAGGCCGGGGCCGCGGCGAGGGACGCCGGTCGTCCCGAACGGCTGACGCGGTGTGATCTCCACCCTATTCTGCAATGAAGTGAGTTCAACTCAATGAGCTCCTCGTCTCCGGAAAGGGGAAGCATATGAGGTTCACAGGCACCGTGGCCGCGATCGCGGTGCTCGTCACGACCGCCGCCGTCGCCTCGGCATGCGGATCGGACGACACCGGTTCGGAACTGGCCGGCTCGTGGGACGAGATCGTCGCCGCCGCCACCGACGAGGGGAGCGTGACCATCTACTCCAACCATGCCCCGGCCAACCTGGAGTCGCTCAAGACCGCATTCGAGTCGGAGTATCCCGGGATCTCGTTGAACTACGTCCGCGGGACGGATTCCGATCTGATCCCCCGGGTCGAGGTCGAGAACCAGACGGGCAGCGGGGTCGCCGATGTCCACATGACCACCGACGCCGGGTGGATCCACCGCAGTCTCGATTCGGGTGGCTACTCGGTGGAAGTGGTCGCGCCGGCGATCGACGACCCGGCGTACCGCGCGGAGGACGGGGTGCTGGACGACACCTTCTTCGTCACCAGTGCGACCTCGATCGGCCTGGCGTGGAACACGGAGAACGTGCCCGCTGGGCTCGCGTCCCCCGAGGACCTGCTCGACCCGCGGTTCGACGGCAAGGTCGGCGTCGTCAATCCCGCCGGCTTCCCTGCCGTCGTGCACATCTACCGCCGGATGGACATCGACTACGGGGAGGGGTTCGTCGACAGGCTCGCCGGCGTCAATCCCCGCATCTACGGCAGTGCGCCCGCGATCACCCAGGCGCTCGCGTCGGGTGAGATCTGGGCTGCCCCCGGGGCGTCCATGGACGTCCTGGCGGAACGGGACAAGGGCGCGCCCGTCGATTTCGCCCTGCCCGCGAACCCCATCGGTATCCCGTTCTACTCGCACGTCCTGGCGGCCGCGCCCCACCCGAACGCGGGACAGGTGCTCGCGGACTTCATGCTCACCCCGGCCGGGCAGGCCGCGCTCTCGGAGAACTACATCGCCGCACTGCCGGATGTCCCGGGCACGGGGGTCGAGGGCTCGGACGTCGTCGCGCAGGACATCGGTCTCGCGGATCCGGAGACGCTCGAGGCGGCGGCGGTGGAGGAGTACGTCGCCGCCTGGGAGCGCAGGTTCCTCGGCTGACGGCCCGAGATCAGGATCCCGGCGAAGTTAACGGGCGCTTCCCCTTGCGCTTACGTGACCTGGGTCATACAGTTCACTGAAGTTAGTTCAATTCGGCTCCGGCTCCCGGTGGCCGTCACAGGAAGGGAAGCAATGCGCTTTTCCAGATTCAAGGCCGCTGTCGCCAGCGGGGCAGCGCTCGCGTTGGTGCTCGCGGGGTGCGGGTCGGACTCCGGATCGGGTTCGGAGCTCGCGGGATCATGGGACGAGATCGTCGCCGCCGCCCAGGAGGAGGGCAGCGTGACGATCTACTCCACCCACTCCCCGGACAACCTCGAGGCCCTCAAGCAGGCGTTCGAGGCGGAGTATCCCGGCATCACCCTCACCTACGTCCGCGGGACGGACGCGGACATCCTGCCGAAGATCGAGGTGGAGAACTCCACCGGGTCCGGCGTCGCGGACGTCCACATGACCACGGACGCCGGGTGGATCAACCGCAGCTTCGACACCGACTACTCGGCCGAGGTCGTGGCGCCCTCGCTGGACAACCCCGACTACGACCGCGCGGAGAGCGTGCTCGAGGACAAGTTCTTCCTCACCAGTGCGACGGTGTTCGGCCTCGGGTGGAACACCGCGCAGGTCCCCGAGGGGTTGGCGACGCCGGACGACGCACTCGACCCCCGGTTCGACGGCAAGGTCGGCATCCAGAACCCGAACGGCATCCCGACCTACGTCGACATGTACCGCAAGATCGACGTGGACTACGGCGAGAACTACCTCGAACGGCTCGCCGAGACGAACCCGCGGATCTACTCGAGCGCGGTCGCGATCACCCAGGCCCTGGCCTCCGGTGAGGTGTGGGTGGCGCCGATGGCGGCGAGCAACGTCCTGACCGAGAAGGACAAGGGCGCTCCGGTCGACTTCGCGCTCCCCGAGAACCCGTGGGGCGTGCCCTGGTACTCCCACGTCCTCGCCTCGGCGCCCAATCCGAACGCGGCGCAGCTGCTCGCGGACTTCCTCATCACGGACAAGGGTCAGGAAGCCATCTCGGCCGACTACCTCTCGGTGCTCCCGGACGTCCCGGGCACGGGCGTGCCGGGCTCGACGGTCACGGCTCAGGACGTCGAGCTGGGTGATCCGGACACCCTGGATCCCGAGACGGTCCAGGAGTACCAGGCTCAGTGGGAACAGCTCTTCCTGGGCTGAGCCCCGACCCGGCCCGCGGTGAGGTGTTCGCCCACCGCGGGCCGGATCCCCGCACGCCGCCGATCCCGCACCGCACTACCCCGAGCTGAGGACAGATCGAAGTGAAAAGTTCAGGTCCGCTGTCGATATGGCGACATCGGTTGATGTACGCGGCACTGATACTCGTGCTCGCGTACCTGGTGGTCTGGCCGCTGTTCAAACTCCAGTCGCTGGCGTTCGAGAACGGTGCGGCCGGCTACCGCTCGCAGTACGGACGCGCAGACATCGTCACCACCCTGCAGACCACGGCCGCGCTCGCGTTCTTCTCGCTGGTGATCGCCATGGTGTGCGGAACCGTCCTCGCCTTCGCGACCACCCGGTTGCCGCGCCGCATGGGTTTCCTGCGTCTGGTCCCGATCCTGCCGATCGTCATCCCGTCGGTCGCGAACGTCGTGGGATTCGCGTTCCTGCTCTCCCCGGGCCCCGGCTATATCAACATCCTGCTCCGGATGCTGCCCTGGTGGAGTGATCTGAACTCCGGCCCGGTCAACGTGTACAGCCCGACCTGGATCATCATCATCACCGGGTTCAGCCTCACCTCGTTCGTGTACCTCTTCGTCAGCGCCGGGATGCAGAACATCAGCGGCGAGCACCTCGAGGCCGCCCAGATCGCCGGTTCCACGACCATCGGGACGTTCTTCAAGGTGGTCCTCCCACTGCTGCGCCCGTCGCTCGTCTACGGCGCCGGTGTGGCCCTGCTGCTGGGCCTCGGCCAGTTCACCGCGCCCCTGCTGTTGGGTCAGAACGAGGGCGTCAAGGTCCTGGCCACCGAGATGTACCTCCGGGCCTCGGAGTCACCCATCAACTTCGCCGCCGCCGCGGCCGCGGGATCCCCCCTGGTCATCATGGGCATCCTCGTGGTGTTCGGCCAGCGGGCGCTCCTGGGCAACCAGACCCGGTTCGTCACCCATGGGGGCAAGTCCTTCTCCCCGGTCGGAGGGTCCTCGCACTGGGCCACGGCGATCGTCGCCGTCTACGGTCTGGTCGCGCTCATCCTCCCGCTGGCAGGGGTGATCATCGTGTCCCTGACCCCGTTCTGGTCGGGGACCCTGTCCTGGGACCTGTTCACCCTGAGCAACTACCGGGCGCTGGTCACCACCCCGGGCATAGTGGACTCGGTCGTCACGAGTGTCGTGACGTCGATCGTCGCCGTGCTGATCTGTGTGCCCATCGGGTTCGGTGTCGCGAACCTCATGGTCCGGAGGCAGGACCTGCGCATCCTGCGTACCGTCGCCGACCTCATCACGGCGCTGCCGATGGGTATCCCGGCCGTCATCTTCGGCGTCGGGTTCCTGCTCACCTACACCGAACCGCCGCTCATCCTCTACGGCACCAAGGCCGTCATCATCCTGGTCTACGTGGTCCTCATGATCCCGTTCGCGACCCGTATGCAGCTGACGGCGCTCATCTCGATGGGTGACAAGTACGAGGAGGCCTCGGCGGTCTCGGGAGCCGGCCCGGTGGCGACGATGGCGAGGATCACGCTGCCGATGCTCCGGCCGACCATCCTCAGCTCGATCGCGCTGATGTTCATCCTCCTGACCCACGAGTTCGCGGCCTCGCTGATGGTCCGCTCCGCGACGACGCAGGTGATGGGCACCCTGCTCTACGACCACTGGAGCAACGGTTCGTACACCCTCGTCGCCGCGATGGCGATTCTCATGTCCGCGGTCACGGGTGCCGGTGTCGCGGTCGCGATGCTGATCGGCGGACGCAACGTCCTGGAGAAGCTGTGATGTCGTCCCGCGGGTGCGCGCCCGCCCTGTTACCAGGTGACCGAGCCGAGCCTTTCCGCCGGCGTGAATGTGAGGAAGACCAATGACCGCGAAAATCGAGATCTCCGGTCTCACCAAGCAATACGGAAGCAACGTCGTCGTCGACGAGCTCGATCTGGAGATCGGAGCGGGCGAGTTCCTCGTCCTCCTCGGTCCGAGCGGGTGCGGCAAGACCACCACGCTGCGGTGTCTCGCCGGCCTCGAGACCCCCGAGGCGGGGTCGATCGCCTTCGACGGCGCACCGATGTTCGACGCGGCCAACCGCGTGAACGTGCCTCCCAACAAGCGGAGCATCGGGATGGTGTTCCAGTCCTATGCCCTGTGGCCCAACATGACGGTGCGGAAGAACATCGCGTACCCGTTGAAGGCGCGCAAGCTCAAGGACGCGCTCAACTCCGGGAGGGTCGAAGAGGCCGCGGAGATGGTCGACTGCGGCCACCTGCTCGACCGCTATCCCTCGCAGTTGAGCGGCGGTCAGCAGCAGCGGATCGCCGTCGCCCGGGGGATGGCGTCGAGGCCCGATCTCGTCCTCTTCGACGAACCGCTCAGCAACCTGGACGCGCTCCTGCGCGACCAGGTGCGCACGGAGATCCGCCGGCTGCACGACGAGCTGGGGTTCGGCGCGGTCTTCGTCACCCACGACCACTCCGAGGCGTTCGCGCTCGGGGATCGTCTCGCGATCATGAAGCAGGGGAAGATCGAGCAGCTCGCGACCCCGCAGGACGTGTTCGATCACCCCGTGAGCGAATACGTGGCCGACTTCATCGGCATGTCCAACCGGCTCGAGTTGCACCGCACCGGATTGGAATGGACCACGGCGGCGGGCACCGAACTACCGCTGCGCTGCGAGACGGGCGACAGTCGTGCCGTGTCCGCCCGTCTGTGGCCTGACGACATCACGCTGCACCGGCCGGAGGAGGACGTCTCGCACCGGGAGATCACCCTCGAGGCGACTCTGCTGTCCGCCGAGTTCGGTGGTCGCTACTACGACGTCCAGGTGGGTGCGGGGCCGGAGGAGTACCGACTCCGGGCCTCCGCCGCGGTCCATGGCGACTGGCTGCGGCGAGCGAAGAGGGGCGAGCCCGTCGTCATCAGTTTCCGCTCGGAGAGCCTCAAGATCTACCCGCTCTCTCCAGAGCTCTGACCAGGCCGGATCCGCCTCTCGGCGGGTCCGGCCGGGCCGAGGAAAACCTCACGACGACAGAGGTTGACGAGGCCTGCATCACAGTGTAGACATGAACTGAATCCAGTTCAGGATGACTTACGAAAGGAAAGACCATGGTTCAGACCGACCACGTTCTGTTGGAGAAGGACGGCGACGTCGCCCGCGTGTGGCTCAACCGCCCCCACAAGAAGAACGCCGTCACCGTGGAGCTGCTCCACCGCCTCGACGAGATCATCAAGGAGGTCGACGCGGATCCCGACCTCAAGGTGCTCGTGCTCCGTGGCGTGCAGAACCAGTTCTGCTCGGGCTTCGACCTCGACGAGCTGCTGGGTGACTTCGTCGGCACCACCAACGCCATGGACGTCGGCGTCCTCTCGGCCCAGGTGTGCGACCGCCTCTACTCGATGAACACGCCGTCGGTGGCCGTGCTCGAGGGCTACGTCACCGCCGGTGGCTTCGAGCTCATGATCTCGTGTGACTTCGCGATCGCTGCGGACGACGCCAAGATCGGCGACTTCCACATCCGTCGCGCCCTCTTCGGTGGCGCCGGCCCCATCTACCGCCTCCCGCGGATGATCGGCCTGCGCAAGACCAAGGAGCTCATGCTCACGGGCAAGCTGCTCTCGGGCCAGGAGGCCAAGGACTTCGACCTCATCAACGACTCGGCCCCCGCCGACAAGCTCGACCAGTGCGTCGAGGAGTTCATCGGGACCCTGACCGACAAGAGCCCGTTCATGATGAAG
This sequence comes from Dietzia sp. DQ12-76, assembly GCF_014145045.1. Taxonomy (NCBI): domain Bacteria; kingdom Bacillati; phylum Actinomycetota; class Actinomycetes; order Mycobacteriales; family Dietziaceae; genus Dietzia; species Dietzia sp. DQ12-76. Next base: position 6,164 of record NZ_JAALDV010000097.1, on the reverse strand, counting down.
CTCACCAAGATGGCCGTGAACCAGGGCCTGGACGCCGACATCAAGTCGCTCATGATCATGGAGCACTTCGCGGTGGGTAACTCGCTCCAGTCGGAGGACGGCAAGGAGGGCATCCAGGCATTTCTCGAGAAGCGTGAGCCCAAGTGGGTCGGCCGCTGATCTGACCGATCACGGAGCGGGAAACGTCTACGGAACCAGGAGTGCACACGATGAACGAGAACCAGACCCTCCCACCGCTGTTGCGGGGGAGCCGGTGCGCGCACTGCACGACCGTGGCGTTTCCCGCCTCCGTGAGCTGTCAGCGCTGCGGTGGGTCCGAGACCGCCGAGACGGACCTGTCCACCACCGGCACGGTATGGACCGCGACCATCCAGCGGTTCGCCCCGAAGTCGCCGCCGTACGTGGCGCCGCCCGGGGGCTTCCGCCCCTACGCCGTCGGTTACGTCGAACTGCCCGAGGGCGTCAAGGTCGAGGCGCTGCTCGAGGGCACGTCGCCGATCGATCTGATCGGCCGCGAGGTCGTTCTGGTGGGGGCCGATCCGGTACCGAGGTTCGCCCTCGCCCTCGCCACCGCCCCCGCCGTCAACGCGGATGCCGCGCCCCCCGCCGAATCCACCAGTAAGAAGGAGGTCTGATGTCCGACGTGCACATCGTCGGCGCCGGTCTGTCGAAGTTCGGACGCCAGGACGGGGTCAGCGGACGTCAGATGGCCGTCACCGCCATCCGGGCCGCCCTGGCCGACGCCGGGCTGCAGTGGTCCGACGTCCAGATCGCGTTCGGTGGCAGCGACGGGTCCGGCCTCGCGGACACGCTCGTCACCGACCTGGGCCTGACCGGGATCCCCTTCACCAACGTCAAGAACGGGTGCGCGACCGGGGGCAGCGCCCTCGTCTCCGCGATCAACGCCATCCGCTCCGGAGCGGCCGAGGTGGCGCTGGCCGTCGGGTTCGACAAACACCCCCGGGGTGCATTCGACCCCAAGCCGGAGGAGTGGGGCCTGACCGAGGGGTACGGCACCCACGGCCTCATGGTCACCACACAGTTCTTCGCCATGAAGATCACGCGGTACATGGCCCGGCACGGGATCTCGGAGACCACGCTCGCCCGGGTGGCGGAGAAGGCCTACCGCAACGGCAGTATCAACCCGAACGCCTGGCGCCGCGATCCGAAGACCTTGGAGGAGATCGCCGCCTCGCCGATGGTCAACGACCCGCTCACCCAGTTCATGTTCTGCAACCCGGGGGAGGGTGGCGCCGCGATCCTCCTGGCGTCGGAGTCGGTCGCGGCCAGGATGGGTGGCCGCGCGGTGGCCGTCCGCGCGGTCTCCACCGGCACCCGGCCGTTCGGGTCCTTCGAGGTGTTCGCCCCGTCCGTCCAGGGCGAGGGCGAACCCAGCAGCGTGAGCACCGTCGTGGCGCGGCGCGCGTTCGAGACCGCAGGAGTGTCCCCGTCCGACATCGACGTGGCCCAACTCCAGGACACGGAGTCGGGCGCCGAGATCATGCATCTCGCCGAGTGCGGCTTCTGCGAGGACGGCGAGCAGGAAGGGATGCTCGAGCGCGGCGAGACCGAAATCGGCGGCTCGCTCCCCGTCAACACCGACGGCGGGTGTCTGGCCAACGGTGAGCCGATCGGCGCGTCCGGACTGCGCCAGGTTCACGAGGTCGTCACCCAGCTCCGGGGGGAGGCCGGCGAGCGGCAGGTCCCGGGCGCCCCGAGGCTCGGCTTCACCCACGTGTACGGCGCACCGGGAATCAGCGCGTGCACCGTTCTGGAAGGAGGCCGGCGATGAGCGGCACCACCACCGAGCAGCACGGCACCGACCAGGACGATGGACTCCGGGGATTCCTCGACTCCGCCCGTCGATGGCTGGAGTCGATCGCGAGCCCCCGGCAAGCGCGACCCTGGGGCGAGGGCCCGGACTCCGTCGTGGTGTTCGAGAACTGGTCCGCCGAGCAGGAACGCGAGGAGACCGACCGACGCCGCGGATACGAGCAGGCGAAGTTCGACGCCGGATACGGGGCCGTCACCTGGGGGCCCGAGTACGGCGGCCGGGATCTGCCGATCGCCTACGATCTGGCGTTCCGCCGGCTGGAGGCGGACTTCGACCTCCCCCAGCGCACCGAGATGTTCCCGGTGACCCAGCAGCTCATCGCCCCGACCATCGCGCAGTGGGGGACCCAGGACCAGCGCGCGGAATACGTCCGCGCGATGCTCCGGACCGACCTCATCGCCTGTCAGCTCTTCTCCGAGACGGAGGCCGGTTCCGACCTGGCCGCCGTGCGTACCCGCGCCGTGGAGAAGGACGGACGGTGGGTGCTCAACGGTTCCAAGGTGTGGACCTCCGGCGCGAGGGTGGCGGACTACGGGGTCGCGGTGTGCCGCACGGACCCGGACGCGCCCAAGCACCGGGGCCTCACGATGTTCATCGTCCCCATGGACGCCCCCGGTATCACCGTCCGACCCATCCGCCAGATGACCGGTGGGACCTCCTTCAACGAGGTGCTGATCGACGACGTCGAGGTGGACGACCGCTACCGGCTGGGCCCGGTCGGCCAGGGCTGGAAGGTCGCCCTCACCGTCCTGGCGGCCGAACGGCTCGACTCGGGCAACCTCGGGCTCGACAACGCCGATCAGGCGGTCGAGCTGGCCCGCAACGCCGGTCGTGAACTGGACGCCCTGGAGCGGGACGCCGTCGCCGACCTGGTCACCCGCAGCTTCGTCCAGCGACTGGTGGGGATGCGGGTCGCCGCCGCGGTGGGCGCCGGTCGCGAGCCCGGCCCCGAGGCGTCGGTGGGCAAGCTGCTCGCCACCGACACGATGGCCCGTACGTCCGAGACCGTCCGGATGCTCCTCGGCCAGGAGCTGAGCCTCCGCAGCGAGAAGTGGGGGACCTGGGCGTGGACCGAGCACGTCCTCGGCGCTCCCGGCTACCGCATCGCCGGTGGCACCGACGAGATCCAACACAACATCCTCGCCGAGCGCGTGCTCGGTCTTCCCCGGGAGCCACGGCCATGACGACCTCCGACACCGCCGACGGCGCGACCACGAACGACGCGAGCACGACCGAGTCGCTGCTGCGTGACCGGGTGATCGCCGGGCTCGTCGAGAAGGGGGTCCGGGGCCCGTTCGGGCCGCTCGATCCCATGCTGGGAGGACATTCCGGGTTGACGTACCGGATCGCGGGCGCCACCGAGGAGTTCGTGATCAAGTCGGTGCCCCCGGGACAGAAGGCCGTCGGGCGGCACGACATGCTCCGCCAGGCGCGCATCATGTCCGCGCTCGCCGACACCGCCGTGCCGGTCCCCGGCATCCGGGCCACCGATGACCGGTCCCCGGCCTGGTTTGCCATGGACCTGGTGCGCGGGGAGTCCCTCGAGCCGGTCCTCGACGACCCGGCAGTCGAACCGGCGCTCGCGGCCGCCCGGATGCGGCGGGCCGCGCAGATCCTTCCCGCGCTGCACGCGGTGCCGCTGGACTCACTTCCCATCGACGGGCAGGTGCTCACCCCGGCGGACGAACTCGCCCGCTGGGTCCGCACGATGGGTGCGGTCCCGCCCGAGCTCGTCCCCGATGCCGACCGGTTCGAGGCACTGCTCACCGCATCGATCCCGGAGCCGGTGGCCCCGGTGCTGGTCCACGGCGACTACCGACTGGGCAACATCCTCTCCGACGGGGCCGAGCCCGCGGCGCTGATCGACTGGGAGATCTGGAGCCCGGGCGACCCGCGGGTCGAACTCGGGTGGTTCCTCGTCTTCGCCGACGGCACCAACTTCCCCGGCGTGGGCCGGGAAGTCGCCGGTCTGCCCGAACCCGGCGAGCTGATCGACCTCTACTGCGCCGCCGCCGGCGCGCTGTCGGACTTCTCCTGGTTCGATGCGCTCGGCAGGTTCAAGATGGCGGCCATCATGGGGCACAACCTGCGGCGGCACCGCGAGGGTCGGCACCACGACCCGGCGCAGGAGCTGCTACCCGAGACCATCCGCCGGCTCATCGTCACCGGTATCGACCGGCTGGCCTGACGCGGCACCACCCGAGAAACGAGAGAGCACGATGGATTTCGCCTATTCCGACCGTACGGCGGAGCTCGCCGAGAAGCTGTACGCGTTCATGGACGAGCACGTGTACCCCGCCGAGAAGGTGTACGACCAGCAGATCGCGGAGAACGACAACCCGCATGAGCAGCCACAGGTCATGCGGGACCTCCAGGCCATCGCCCGCGAACAGGGACTGTGGAACCTCTTCATGGCCCACGACGGGCTCGGCGCGGGTCTGACGAACCTCGAGTACGCCCCGCTGGCCGAGATCGTCGGACGGTCCCTCATCGGCAACGAGGCCATCAACTGCTCGGCCCCGGACACGGGCAACATGGAGATCCTCGCCATGTACGGCACCGAGGCGCAGAAGGAGAAGTGGCTGAGGCCCCTGCTCGACTGCGACATCCGCTCGGCGTTCGCGATGACCGAACCGGACGTCGCGAGCTCGGACGCCCGGAACATCGGTACGACCATCCTGCGCGACGGCGACGAGTACGTGATCAACGGTCACAAGTGGTACTCCTCGGGAGTGCTCGACCCCGACTGCGCGCTCCTGATCGTCATGGGCAAGTCCGACCCGGAGGGGCCCGCCTACCGGCAGCAGTCGATGATCCTCGTCCCGACCGACTCGCCGGGGATCGAGATCGTCCGCGATCTGCCGATGCTCGGGTACCACGACCGACTCGGCCACGGAGAGGTCACCTTCACCGACGTGCGGGTGCCGGCCGAGAACATGCTCGGTGAGGAGGGTGACGGTTTCACCATCGCCCAGGGGCGCCTGGGGCCCGGCCGTATGCACTACGCAATGCGCGCTATCGGGATCGCCGAGCGGGCGCTCGAGCTGATGTGCCAGCGCGCGCAGGACCGCGTCGCGTTCGGCGAACCGCTCGCCAAGCGCGGGGTGGTCCGCGAATGGATCGCCCGCAGCCGGATCGAGATCGACCAGATCCGCCTGCTCACCTTCCAGGCGGCGTGGCTGATGGACACCCGGGGCAACGCCGCGGCTCGGATGCAGGTCGCCGCGATCAAGGTCTCCGCGATGGAGACCGCGCACAAGGTCGTGGACCGCGCGGTGCAGACCTTCGGCGCCGCCGGCGTGAGCGACGACAACGTGCTGGGCCGGTTCTACGCCCTGACCCGTGCACTGCAGATCGCGGACGGACCCACCGAGGTCCACCTGCGCACCATGGCGCGACTCGAACTCACGAAGTACACCCCCACCACCACGGAGGCCCGATCATGAGCGCCACGTCCACCCTCCTGGCCGGCAAGGTCGCGCTCGTCACCGGCGCGACCCGGGGCCTCGGCAAGGCCATGGCGCTCGCCCTGTCCGAGGCCGGCGCCACCGTGATCGTCTCGAGCCGCAAGGCCGACCAGTGCGAGGCGGTGGCCGCCGAGATCTCCGCCGCGACCGGCAATGCGGCGCACCCGTTGGCGCTGCACGTCGGCGACTGGGACGCCATCGAACCGGCCGTGGACCAGATCGTCCGCGACCACGGGTCGATCGACGTGGTGGTCAACAACGCCGGCATCGCACCGCTCGCGCCGTCGGCCCTGGAGGTCTCCGAGGCGCTGTTCACCAAGACCATCGACGTCAACCTCAAGGGCCCGTTCCGTCTGATGGCGGTGGCGGGGGACCGGATGGTCGCGGCCGGCGGCGGGTCGATCATCAACATCTCCAGCATCGGGGCCGAGCGCCCCAGCCCGCCCGAGGCCACGTACGCGGCCTCGAAGAACGGTCTCAACGCCCTGACTCGTGCCTTCGCCCAGGAATACGCGCCGACCGTGCGCGTCAACTGCATCATGCCCGGAGCCTTCGCCTCCGACATGGCGGCGGACTGGGACGACGAGTTCCTCGGCCTGGTGGTCAACCGGCTCCCGGCCGGCCGGCTGGGTGAGCCCGCGGAGCTCGCGGGTCTGGTCGTCCACCTGGCTTCTGACCAGGCCGGATACACCACGGGAGCGCTGATCCCCGTGGACGGCGGCCGGACGGCGGTCTACTGATGTCCACTCCGACCGAGCTCTTCGATCTCACGGGGCGGGTCGCCGTGGTGACGGGCGCGTCCTCGGGACTCGGGGAGGGCTTCGCGCGCACCCTGGCCGCCGCGGGCGCGACGGTGGTCGCCG
>NZ_JAALDV010000096.1:0-14006 GCF_014145045.1 Dietzia sp. DQ12-76 | reverse complement strand
GGCGAGCTCCGCCTCGTCCCGGCCGCAGCACAGGACCAGGGCCGCAGAGTGCAGGATGTCCCCCGGCGCCCGACCCCGCTCCGCGCACGCCTCGTCGACGCGGCGATACTGGGCGGCCGCGGTGTCGACGTCGGCGAACGGCACGTTGAACTCGTGGGCAAACCTGGCGGCGAGAGCGGGGGTGCGGCGTTTGCCGAACCCACCGACGATGACCGGCGGCCGCTGCTGCAGTGGCTTGGGCAGGCCGGGAGAGTCGACCAGGTCGATCCGCTTGCCGCGGATCGTGACCGTCTCCCCCTCGGGAGTCGACCACAGGGTCTCCAGAGCGCCGAGGGTGTCCTCGAGCATGTCGAAACGCTCGCCGAGGGGCGGGAAGGGTATGCCGTAGGCGGTGTGTTCGTCGTCGTACCACCCGGCCCCCAGGCCGACGTCCAGGCGGCCCCAGGACATCTGGTCGACCTGCGCGAGCGAGATCGCCAGCGGACCCAGGTGGCGGAACGTCACCGACGTGAGCAGGGTGCCGAGCCGGATGGAGCTGGTCTCCCGGGCCAGGCCCGCCAGGGTGAGCCAGGCGTCGGTGGGCCCGGGCAGGCCGCTGGCGTCGCCCATCTTGAGGTAGTGGTCCGAGCGGAAGAACGCCTCATACCCCAGGTCCTCGGCCGCGCGGGCGACCGCGAGCTGGTCGGCGTAGGTGGCGCCCTGCTGGGGTTCGACGAACACGCGCAGCGCGACCGTGCCGTCAGGCGTGCGGTGGGCGGCGGAGCTGGGCGCGGCGGAGACGGCTGCGGTGGGGCTGGGTGCGGTGGGGCTGGAGTCGGCTGGCATGACGTCCACAATGCCCCCGCCCGATCGTGCCTGCACGGCCCGCTACCCGTCGAGTGGTCACTTCTGATCGCGTTCTCCCAGGTGGCGTGCCGGCGAAGCCGTCAGATGTGACCACTCGAGGAGTGGGCGTCTCCATTGCTCGTCGTGTCCCGGGAGCGGCACCAGGCTAAGGCGGCCATCCGCTCGAGCGGCTGACGCGGGGCGGTCGCGCTCACTGCACGCTGACAGCGCGTCGGCGCTTCATGAGCCGCCGCACTCGCTTGACCACAAACCAGACCACCAGGGCCGCGATGATCGCCAGCACCGCGTTGGACAGCATTCCACTCCACCGTTCCAGGGCGGGCCTGATCGCCGGGCCAAAGGCGAACCCGGCGCCTATCCAGATCGCGTTCCACACCCCGGATCCGATGAAGGTGTACGCGGTGAATCGCAGGACGGGCATCCGGCTGATCCCTGCGGGTATGGAGACGAACGAGCGCACCAGGGGGACGCAGCGCCCCAGGAGCACGGCCACGCCGCCCCACCGTTGGAAGAAGGCCTCCGACTGGTCGAAGTCCTCGTGGTCGAGCAGCGGGATCCTGCCCACCAGGCGCCTGGTGCGGTCGCGGCCGAGCGCGGAGCCGACGGCGTACCAGATCCACGCTCCGAGCAGGGCGCCCGTGGTGGCCGCCGCCCAGGCGAGGGTCAAGCTCATCCGCCCCTCGTAGGCGAGGAACCCGGCACCGGGCAGCACCGCCTCGGACGGGATCGGAGGGACGAACGTCTCGAGCAGGACCGCCAAGCCCACGCCGAGCTCGCCCAGCGTCTCCATGAGGTTCAGAACCCACCCGATGAACCCACTGTAGTCGGCCGAAGGGTCGATCGGTGGCGCCGCGGCAAGGGTGATCACATCGATGTCCGTTTCTCCCACGCTCGGGTTCTGCCGAGCGTCTCTGGTCGCCGAACCGGGCGATCACGGCCCGGTCGCGGTGCAGCACATGGCCTGCGACCGTTGGAGCGTACCGACCGACACCCCGGGTTTCGCTGAGAGACTTTCTGCCGCCTACCGACCGCCGCCTGCCCGGTGATCGTGCCTACTGCTGCGCCCGCCCCCTCGGCCGGTACACACGGCCGAAGCTGCGCGGGCTGTCGTCGTAGATCTCCACGAGCTCCCAGTCGACCCGTCGGCCACCGGGAACGTCGAAGATGCGGATGCCGTCACCCAGGAACACGGGCGCCACGAACACCTGCAGCTCGTCGATCAGGTCGTGCTCGAGGGCCTGCCGCGCGATGTCGGCGCTGATGATCTGCACGTTGCGGTCGCCGGCGATCTCTCGTGCGCGCCGGACGGCCTCGACGATGTGGCAGTCGAGGGCGGTGACGCCGGGATCGTCGGCCAGCTCGCCGGGTCCGACAGAGTCCGCGTGACCTATCGAGGATCAGAAGCGGCTTTGGTGAGAAGAAGCTCAGATTAACCCGTGAATGTTCACGCGGCGAACCAGTCTGTGAAAGTGGGCTCGTGAACAAACGGAGAGGGCAACGAACCCCTGGCGTCGGAACCACTCGCGCCGGCCACACTGCGGACCGCCGGGTGGATGCGGAGCGTCCGGAGGCAGAGTGGGCATGGTGGCCCACCTTCGAGCACTACTGCGCACCCGGTTCCACCCCGTGGGGCGTCTCGTCCCAGCTCATGACGATCGAGCGGACAATCGATCACCACGATGGCCCGGCTAGAAAGTGGAGCGTCATCGCGCGAAGAGACCGATCAGGCTGGACGTTGTTCTCCAAACGCAAGGACGGCCGCACGCAAAGGATCGACGAGCGTCAGATAGTCAAGTACGACGCAGCAAGGGCCGGTGGGTCACGTGGCAATCTGGGTTCGGTCCCACCCGAGAATCAGATCCGGGTGCAGACACGGAACCTCGACTCATGACCTCCCCAACCGTGCATCGGCAATCGCCCACCCGCCGACGACTCGGCCTCGCTCTGGCGGTAGCCGCAGCGGCGACCGCCCTCGGCCCGACGACGGCCACCGCCGCCCCGGCCAACCCAGGGGACGTCGCGCCAGGGCTCGAGATCCCCCGCGGCATGCCCCAGATCGTCAGCGATGTTCTCGGTCCTGATGACCCGGCGTTCTGGAACCCGGCGATCTCAGGCACCCGGGTTCTGACCCCGATCGAACCCGGTGCCGAGGTGGCCTGCGCAACGGGGTTCGTCCCGGTCATCTCGTGCTCCACCGGCGGCAGGTCACCGTATGGCCCGGGGCAGCGCACGCTCGAGTTCGTCGACGTCCCCGTGATCGGCGGGGCACCGCTGCGCATCTGGGTAGATCTCCCCCGGTGGGGCGACGGATCCACGGGCGAAGGCCGCATCGCCGAGCTGACGCAAGAGGCGATCGTCTGGTGGCTCACCAACCCCACGCCGTCGTAGCCAGCACCCCGGGTTCCTCGACACAAGATCCGCCGCCCCGCGTGGCTGGGGGAACCCGCCCATAACGCCACCTATGGGCCCTCGCTCGATCCCGTGTCGCTGCCTGCGAGGCGCGGACCGGTGCACCGAGAGGCCGCGCCACCCACCTCGTGATCAGCACCGGGCCACCACCCGCCGCGCGGTCACACCCGCTCACGTTCTCCCAGGTGGGGTATCCCGAAAACCCACAGATGCGACCACTCGACGACCGGGTTCAACTATCTCCATCCCGCCCGGGGTCCTCTGTCACGCCCTCGGGCGGGCCCACTCTCCCACTGCCGCGCCAAGCACCCCGAATCTTCAGCTCCACCGACACAACGGTGCCGGCTCGCGGTATCGCGAGCCGGCCCCTGATACCGCTGGTCAGTCGGCTGCATATCGGGCGAGGCCGGCCTGCGCCGCCGACGCGCCGAACAGGCCATACGACGCCCGGGTCAGACCGAGCAGGGCGACGACGACAAACTCCGCCGCCGCCCCGCGAGATCAGCTTCCCGCCATGCCCCCGATCAGCTGCCCCAGGTCGAGCCCGTTGATCAGGTCGGCCGAGAACGTGGCGGGGTCGGCGCCGATGTTGCCGAGAGCCGTCGACCCGGAGGTCACCGAGCCCAGGCCCAGCCCGTTGAGGCTGCCGGTCACTACCTCGGTCGGGTTCGGCTCGCGGATGGTCACGCAAGTGTTGATGGGGTTGGCCACCTTGCGACCGTTCGCCAGCACCAGGGTCATCGCGGCGCCCGTGTTGAGCACGTCGCCCGGGGTGGCGGTTGCGGGGACGCGGTAGGTCGTCTCGAGAGTGGCGCGCGCGTTGCCGGCGGTGGTCCAGCCGGCGCCCGAGTAGCGGACCGAGTTGGTCGCCGAGTCGCGGATCACGTCGTTGGTGACGGTGGTCCACGTCTGACCGCCGAGCAGGTACCACACGCTCGAGCGGGCTTGGACCAACTCGAACCCGGCCGGGTGGAAGTCCTCGATCCCGGATACCAGCGCCCCTGCACCGCTGACCGTCGTCCGGAACGTCACCATGCCGCCGGGCGCCGCGGTCCCGTCGCCCACGACCTCTTTGTTGAGGTGGTAGTCGGTCCACAGGGTCGAGGGGTCGTTGAACGTCACGGTCTGGGCGGTGGCGCACGAGGAGGGCGCTGCGCTGGCGACCGCGGCGTTGGTGCCCACCGACAGCCCGGAGGCGATGAGCAGTGCGGCGGCGCCGGTGGCGATGGAGCGGGTAGTGCGTGAGGTCATCTGGATCCTGTCTGCAGGCGAGGGGGCGGCGGGCCCGCTCGGTGGCGTACGTGGTCGGCCGTGGGACGCGGGGTACACGTGACAGCGCGTTGACGGCCGACCTCACCTTAAACTCTTTTTAGGAACTTCACCGAGGTAATGCCCACAATGGGCGCATTCTTGGACGAGCGTCAGACCGCGCCTTGAGCCCGCCCGATTCCTGCGCTAACCTTGCGCCACCAGAAGGGGAGTATCCCTCACACACTTCGTCGTCACTACGGTCCCCGGACCCGGCGGAGCGGGCTCGATAGGAGCCGGGAGAGACCTTCGATCACCCACTGATCGAAAGGTCCCACAAATGAACACACCCCTCTGGCTCTGGCTCGCCGTCTTGGCCTTCATCGTCCTGATGCTGGCGATCGACCTCGTCGCCCACCGCAAGGCTCACGTCATCGGCGTCCGCGAAGCCGCCACCTGGTCGGCCGTCTGGATCGCGCTCGGAGTGGGCTTCGGGGCGATCATCTGGGCCGTCTGGGGCGCGAAGTTCGGCCAGCAGTACTTCGCCGGCTACCTCATCGAGAAGTCCCTCGCGGTGGACAACGTCTTCGTGTGGGCCATCATCTTTGCCCACTTCGCCGTCCCGGCCCAGTTCCAGCACCGCGTGCTGTTCCTGGGCGTGCTCGGGGCGCTGGTCTTCCGTGGGATCTTCATCGCCGGCGGCGCCGTGCTGATCGCCAACTTCTCCTGGGTGCTCTACCTCTTCGCCGCGTTCCTCCTGTACACGGGCGTCCGGATGATCCGCCAGCGCGATGAGCACCTCAACCCCGATCAATCCCGCGTGCTCGCGGCGTTCCGCCGCCTGATCCCCATGACCGACGCCTTCCACGGCCAGCGCCTGCTGGTCCGCAAGGGCGGGCTGATCATGGCCACTCCCCTGCTGGCCGTATTGGTACTCATCGAGACCACAGACATCGTCTTTGCCGTCGACTCCATCCCCGCCATCTTCGCCGTCACCGACGAGGTGTTCCTGGTCTTCACAGCCAACGCCTTCGCCATTCTGGGGCTGCGGGCGATGTACTTCCTGCTGGCCGACCTGGTCCACCGCTTCGTCTATCTCAAGATCGGGCTGGCGCTGATCCTGATCTGGGTGGGCGTCAAGATGATGCTCAAGATCGACGTGGTCTACATCCCGACCGCCCTCTCGCTCGCGGTGATCGCGACCATTCTCGCCGTTTCGGTGGTCGCCAGTCTGCGCGCCACGAGAGGCCAGGGCGCGCAGGGCCTGCCCACGCCGACCGAGCCCCCGTTCCGGGTCGCCACCGCCGAGGAGGACGCCGCCCTCGAGCCCCTCTGGCGCCGGCGGGAGCGGTCGACCCGGGAATCGGACCGCGACCGTGAGCAGCCCACCCGGGCCTGACCGACCACCGACGAAGGAGGAAGAACGACGACGACGACGAGGCGGCCGCCACCCCGATCGCATGCACCAACGGGAGTGCAGGCCATGCGGGCAAGGTGTCAGTCGTCGGAGACCGAGACGCTGACCTCGATGTTGCCCTTGGTGGCGCGGGAGTAGGGGCACAGCTCGTGGGCGAGCTGCGCCAGCTCGTCGGCCTTCTCGGACTCCAGGCCGGGGATCACCACTTCGAGGTCCACCGCCAAGTCGATGCTCTCCTCGCCCGACCGCACCAGCGAGACCCGGGCGCCGACCGACGAGCCGTCGATCGCGACCTTCTTCATCCGCGCGGCGCTCTGCAGTGCGGAGTGGAAGCAGGCGGCGTACCCGGCGGCGAACAGCTGCTCGGGGTTGTTGCCCTCCCCCGAGCCGCCGAGCTCGGTGGGCGGGGCCATCTCCAGGTCCACGGCCTTGTCGGCGGTGGCGACGTGGCCGTCGCGGCCTCCGCCGGTGGACAGGGCTTCGACGGTGTACAGAGGATCTGCCATGAGAAGTGCCTCCTGGGTTGGGGGTGCGAATGCGGCCCAAGGTACGCCTCGCCGGGCAGTGGCACCGTTCGCCGCAGGATGCTTAGGGTGGAGGCGCGACAAGGCCGCGAGCGACCCACTTGCCTCAGAGTGATGAGTCGGTGGAACGAGGAGGAGTCTGAGATGTTTGCCGAGGACCGCCCCGATCCGGATGAGTACACCCCGGAGCCGGATCCCGTCACCGCAACCGAGGAGTACACGCCCGAGGTGAGCGTCGACGACCCCACCCGCGAGGCCAATCCGGCCGACGTGGCGGAGCAACTCTTGGTGGTGCCTACCGACTATGAGGTCGACCCGCAACTCGCCGACGACGAGGACTAGCCGCGCGACACAGGCCGCCGAGACGGTCTCGGGCAGTCTGACACGCTAAGGTCAATAGTGGCTCATTGCGCCGATAACCGGACCCACCTTTGGGATAAGCGCCGGAGTGGCAAGGTTTGCGATGCTCTAGCTCCATGGCCTGTCCGTTTTTTCTAAGCCACCGTGCCTGCTCACCGCCCTAGATCAGCCTCCTCGGGCGCGTCACTCCTACACCCTTTTCGAGACATTCCCCCTCTCGTCGAACGGCGCTTCTAATAATCTAAGAGCTATCGCCGACGCCGCGGACGGGTCGCACCGGTTTGCTCTGGACGAAAGGCCGCGCACCAACCGGCGAAGGCAACACTTCCCGCCAAACCGAATGGCAACCACAGCTTCACGCAACTGCGTTGCACAATCCACTTAGCTCGCCCAGCCTCCTCCAAACCAGTAACCTCTGCGCGGCACAGAAGCCACGATACCCCCGAAAAGGGCCTAAACCCCCACCGATACCAGTAACCACAGCACAGGCATTGCGCCGACGTCCAGCGGGAACCGGAAGCGCTCGCGCACCCAGGTACCGTGGCTGGCAGAAGGGCACACCACAACCCGCCTACTCGGCAGAACTGCCGTATCGACCCCTTCCCGCCTCTCTTCATGCTGACCCCGCCACACCAACCAGACCCAATTCGGGTCGTTGGCTCCTAAGCTTCAATCCGTGTCCGACAACCGGAAGGCCCCATGAGCGAGCGAATTTTTATGTCGAAAGCCGATATCTCAGACGCCGAAGAAGAGGCTGTCCGCCGAGCCATCCGGTCAGGCTGGGTAGCACCGCTTGGACCGGAGGTCGACTCGTTCGAAACTGAAGTCGCGCAGCGTCTCGGCGTGAAAGGGGCACTCGCCCTATCCTCGGGCACGGCTGCGCTCCATCTCGCCCTTCTGCACCTTGGGGCACGACCGGGTACAGCAGTGGTGGTGTCATCGATGACATTTGCCGCATCGGCCAATGCGATAGCATACACCGGCGCTGAGCCAGTCTTCATCGACTGCCAGGACGACGGGAATATTGACCCAGATTTACTTTTCCAAGCGATCGACACTCTCCACGCAGAAGACACCGAAGTCGTTGCTGCGATGACCGTCGATCTCCTGGGCCGTTGCTGCGACTATACCGAGATCGAGGCGGGATTAGCAAAGCGCGGCGTACCCCTGCTCGAGGACGCCGCAGAGTCCCTCGGCGCTAAACACGCCGGAACCCCCGCAGGATCTTTCGGACAGGCCGCAGCACTCTCGTTCAATGGCAATAAGATTATGACGACGTCAGGCGGGGGAATGCTAGTGTCTAATGATGCGAGTTTGATAGACCGAGCGAGATACCTTTCGACCCAGGCTAGACAACCGGTGCCGTGGTACGAACACACCGAAATCGGTTACAACTATCGGCTATCAAACATCCTCGCAGCGATCGGCCGAGCACAATTAACCCGGCTTGACGAAATGATTAATCGTCGCCGAATAATTCGCCGCCAATACATGGACGCATTCGTCGATTTCGACATCAGGTTTCTAGGAACTGGCAGCAAAAGCCGCGAAACCGAGGAGAACTGCTGGCTTACTGCCATCATTCTGGGCGATAGCATTTCACACACTCCGGACCAGATAATTAGCATAATGAACGACGCCAATATCGAAGCGCGGCATCTCTGGAAACCGATGCACATGCAACCTGCCTTCGAAACCGCGCGTAGCTTTACCAATGGCAACGCAGAGAAACTATTCCGTAAAGGGATAACTCTACCCAGCGGGTCTGAGCTTACAGACACCGAAACGAATCGAGTAATAGAAGCTTTGCAGATACTTTCTCTGTGAACGACCGGAACCACTACATAAAACTGAAAGGAATTGGGATGGGAAACATTCTCATACTCAGTGCGGGTCGGCGCGTGGAACTAGTGCAACGCTTCAGAGCAGCGGCGGCCGAACGCGGAAAGAACGAGTTAGTTGTGGCAGTCGATTCAGACAGATTTGCCCCAGCACTATACGCTGCCGATCACTGGTCACTAATCGAGCGGGTCGCAGCTCCGGGCTACATTACGAATCTGATAAGTCTAATCCTAGATTTTGATATAAGCCTGGTTGTGCCCACAATAGACACCGAGCTCTCCACCTTGGCGATTCATAGACAAAAAATCGAACAATTGACAGAAGCCCGAGTACTGGTCGCTAGCGAAGATACAATTAATACGTGCGCGGACAAGGTCCAAACTTCGAAGTTTATTCAAAGTATTGGACTAACCGTCCCCGCGCTTGTTCCAAACCCGACCCAACTTCCCGAGACTTCCTTCCCGGTTTTCGTCAAACCCCGGCAAGGAAGCTCCAGTATTGGTGCAGCCGCCGTGCACGACCAACAGCAGCTTGTGTCTGCCCTTCGCAAGACGGTCGACCCAATGGTGCAAGAACTTGCCACTGGACTGGAGTATACAGTCGACTGTTTCTCAGACTTCAATGGACGCCCCCTGTCGATCGTACCCCGCCAGCGGCTTGCAACTCGCGCGGGAGAAATCTCGAAAGGAAAGGTAGTCCGCGCGCCCATAATAGAACGGGAAGCTCGACACCTGCTCAATAGCCTATCCATACCCGGTCCAAGCACAATTCAATGCTTCTGGGACGAACACAATGTCCAGTTTATTGAAGTAAACGCCAGATTTGGAGGCGGGGCACCAATGAGTATTGCGGCGGGCAGCAACTCGATCAAAAAGCTCTTCAGGCTTCTCGACGGGGAGGAGTTGCCTTTTGACGGCGACTTCACAGCAGACTTGATTTTCCTCAGATATGACCAAGCAATTTGCATCGATGCATCGGGCCAACAGGTCAGCACATGACATGGGCGCTGCTGTTCGATCTCGATGACACGCTTATTGACGAGTGCGATTATCAAAAAAGCGCAGCAAACGCCATAGCGCACTACCTGGAAGCGACGGGCTTTCCTATTGAACTGGTATGCCAGGCAATTCGTTGTGCGGACCCACCAGGCTCCCCACGCCGATACCAGCAAATACTTCGCCAGATCGCCATGCCGGGCATCAATGTAACTGTAGACGACTTGATCCGTGTGCACCGCGAGCACTCCCCGATGCTCAGTTTTAGGCCTGACGTCCTTCCTATGCTTCAGATGCTGCAAGGCATCGACGTTCGTCTCGGGATAGTTACTGACGGCGCTGCGATTACACAGAGGAAAAAGCTGAACGCCGTAAATGCTGACTACTACTTCGATAGCCTTGTCGTAACTGACGAACTCGGCCCCAATCGATCCTACTGGAAACCTCACCCGAGACCTTTTCGGCTCGCGTGCCGACAGTTAAATGTCCCTCTTAGCAGAGCGATTTACGTGGGCGACAACCCAGAGAAAGACTTCCATATTTCCTCCGTCCTACCCGTCACGACGGTCCGGTTGTTGCGGCAAGATGGCATCCATTGCAGAAAGCGGTACCTCGAGGGTGTTACCGAACACCACTCTGTTACTGCGCTCACTGAAATCCCTGAATTAGTCAAATCAATCGGAGCGAGGGTAAAATGAAGCTGGGTTTCACGGGGCCATTCGCGGATGCAAATTTCGGCGATTACGGAATGCTAGTCAACAATCTTCACGCCATTCCCGATGCCCAGCAGATCTCGCTTTACTCTTATGACACCCGCGTTGTCGATAAGGTATTGGCAGAATACTTGCCGCATTCGCAGATGGAGAGCAAGGCCGTCGTTTTTGATAAAGCGAAAAGAGACTTACTTACTAAGAATGGCCGGCACCCCACTCCTCTTGAGATACTAAATGCAGTGTCTAACATCGAGGACTTATTCTCTTCGATAGAGAACCTGGACCGAATGGTCGTGAACGGCGGAGGGTATTGGAACGAGCTGTGGTGCCAACCTCACCGTTTGCCAAAGCTGTTGAGCATTCTGGCCCCAATCTTGATCGCCCAGACGCTCGGCAAACCAATTACTTTCACCGCCAATGGCTTCGGACCCTTTGGTTCAAGTTCGGCCTTTCTTACAGACATATTTCCGGCGCTGAATGCATCGTTCCACGTGCGGGACACCGTTAGTTCCGCCGCCGAGCTCCGCCGTCTCGGAATACCTGATTCGAGCATTACGTACACGCCGGACGACTTGTTCTTTTATGCATCCTCGCTGGTGGACCGTCCCTCCGGCATTTCTCCACGTGCGAGGCCGCACATAGTTCTTGAGACATATATGCCTGTCGCCAAACTAACTGAGATCAGACCCCAATTGGCATCTTTTGATCTAGCCATGAAGAACCGTGGGATCGACGTTGTCGTTCTTCCGTTCTATTCGGGACGCGGGGGCGCCGAGCAAGCAGCGTGGTTGGGTCGCGAATTTGGTTGGATAACGTTTGATTTCGGCGAACGAGACTTCCTCCGGTTGGAGGATGCGCGCGAACTTATTCGAACTGCCGAGTTGGTCGTGTGCGAGCGGTACCACGCAGCGGTCGTCGCTTTGGCTAACCGCGTCCCAGTCCTTCACTCTCTTCGCGATGTTTCGGGCGACAAACGGTACTATTACAGTAAGAGCTTGGGCGCTTCTTATACGGCGTGGGGGGATCAGTCAGTTGGTTCTCTGCATGCATCGATGGCGCTAGAGTTCGAGGAGGCGCTGGCGAGAGCTGAAGGAGAATATGAGAAAGTACGTTCCGAACAAATCAGAATGCATGAATCAGTTCCGGCATCGACACGCGGGCACTTTCGTCAGCTCCGACAGAATCTGATCACCGAAATTGGAAGTGCTTGAATCGATGAGTTTTTACACGATATTCGGAAAAAGGGCGATCGATATCGCCGGCGCAACTGCTGGTCTATTGATTTCCTCTCCAATCACTCTCGCAATCGCGGCATCCGTGAAGGCCGAGACTCGCGGACCGGTTTTCTATCGCCAGCAGCGCGTCGGCCGAGGCGGCGCCCCTTTTGGTATACTCAAGTTCCGCAGCATGTTAACCCCCGCAGATAGCCGTGACATCGATGGAAATCTCTTGGAGAACTATGCACGAGTCACTAAAGTGGGTAGGTTCTTGCGACGCTTCAGCCTCGATGAGCTTCCACAACTCGTCAATATTCTGGTTGGCGAAATGTCGATCGTCGGCCCTAGGCCCACACTGCAGTACCAGGTTGATCGCTATAGCGAGGTTGAAAGACGACGTCTCGATGTGAGACCAGGCCTAACTGGCCTGGCTCAAGTGAGTGGACGAAACTCGCTTACTTGGGGAGAGAAAATCGCAAAAGATCTAGAATACGTTGATAGTATCTCGCTGCTGACAGACTTGAGGATACTAGTGCGAACGTTCGCCGCGGTATTGGACCCTGATTCGACCGACTTCGTCGCGCACGACAACTTCAGTTCGCACAATAATGGCGATAGTTCCTCGGTTTGGAATAAGCAGGAAGATTGACAGACGTTTTCGCAGAGGGAGCTCACCAAGACTAGCGGTTGTGCGCTTAGTTATTGCAGCCATTAGCGGTGGGTGTGCGATAACGGCGCACCAACCGGTTAGCCAACTAGTATCTGAGTTCTTGCATTGCAGGAAGAAGGGGCTACTGTCATGCGGATCGGCATCGTCGCCAATATAGGCGCGCACTTTGACGCGTTCTGGGTGGACATCGTTGCAAGTTTGAGAGAGCAGGGTAACCAAGTTTTTCTGGCGGCCAGCGACCCGGCTCAACGTATTTCTTCTGTAGCGCTAGACGGAATTACTAGACGACCGTCGCTAACGAATTTCAAGGCGCGTCGCAGCATTCGTGAGTGGTCGAAGCTTCACGATCTGGATGTTATCGTGACCAATACGGCTACACCCTCGGCGCTCGTTCGCATGGTTAATCCTGGGATACCCGTCGTTTACTTTGCCCACGGCCTCCACTGGTCGAATCAGCGTACTATTACGGGCCTTGGGTGGAAAGGTATCGAGAGACTACTCGTGGGTCGAACCTCGGGATTTATCGCCATCAACGACGAGGACGAGGAATGGCTTCGCAAGTATGGAGGCAACGTTCCCATGCTTCGGCTAAAATACGGTGTGGGTCTCGACCTAAATGATTTCCCCTCTCTTCCGTTCCCGTCCGATCATAACTTGGTTTGGATCGGAGAGTTTACAGAGAGGAAACGGCCGTTGGAAGCGGTCAAAGTCATGAAAGATCTCGTTCGGAGCAATCCTCAGGCTCATCTTTTCATGCTCGGCAGGGGGCCCTTGAGGTCAGAAGTGTTGGCCCTAATCAGCAAGTATCGGCTGCAGACGTTCATAACGCTGCCTGGGCGAGTTCCGCCGATCGACTACTTTGCTCGCAGCAGGGCGTTACTTCACACTGCAACTTGGGAGGGCCTGCCGCGGGTGGCTCTTGAAGCTTTGGCGGTCGGTAGGCCAGTCATCGGGTACTCCATTAAGGGCTTGAATGGGCTACCCGGTACAGCTCTCGCGGGTGACGGAGAAATCGCTGAACTTACCGGTATTGCGTCCTCGGTGCTTGACGCGCCGGAGCTTTTTCAAACACAGATGGTGCGGGAGGAATTGTCTTGGCAAGACGTCGCTGATCGTCTCCCAGTCTTTCTTTCGGGTATTGTTCGAACTAGTTAATAAAGCGGTGTAGTAGGCGCCGACTGTTAAACTGTACTGTTTTGATCGACTAGTTTCGGCGGCACGCTGCTCGTCGCACAATCGATTTGTTTTGATCGGTCCTGTATCCTGCCCCACTATCTATGGAATCATGTCCAAGGCGCCCCACAAGCCTGCTAGAGCGAATCTCCGTCCCCCGTGATAGTGACTTCGCAGGTTTGGGCCCCTTCCGAGTGCTGAGTCTCAAGCTCTGGGTTTCGCGAGGTGGTTATCTGGGGTCGACGAGTTCGTCGGCAAGTTTTGGTGACGGTTCGACCGCCGCGTGTTGGGCTTCGTTTTCGGCGGGTGGGACGTTGCCGATCTCGCCGTGGATCCGTCGGTGGTTGAACTAGTCGATGTACTCGGCGACCGCGATCTCGAGGTTGTCGATGTCGAGCCATGGCCCCTCGTGGCGGTTACGGATGAGCTCGACCTTTAACAGGGAGTTGAAAGCCTCGGCCAGCGCGTTGTCGTAGGAGTCGCCGCGGGATCCGCCCGAAGCCACGAGATCCTGTTCGTCGAGTCGTTCGGTGTGGCGCAGCGCCCGGCATTGAACGCCGCGGTCCGACCTGACTTCCACAAGTTGACGCTG
>NZ_JAALDV010000095.1:0-4327 GCF_014145045.1 Dietzia sp. DQ12-76 | reverse complement strand
GCCGTCCCGCGACCGCGGCCCTCGCGATGGCGTGCGCGCTGGCGTGCGCTGTCGCGGGATCCCCCGCGCTCGCCCAGCCCCGGTCGATCGACGACTCGCCGACAGTCTCCGCCCCGGATCCTCTGTCCGCGGTCCGGGCGGCACCACCCGAGGAGCGGACACCGGAGCGGTACCTCCCGAGCCCCTCGCCCGATCCCTGGTACCACTCCCCTCCGGCCGTGGACCCGGGCACGGCGCCAGGCACGATCCTGGCCACACGACCGGTCGCGATCCCGCCGTACAACGTGCGCAACTTCGGCCGCGGGTGGCAGGTCCTGGTCCAGAGCACCGACTCCCACGACCGACCGCAGCAGATCGTCTCGACGATCATCGAACCGGCCACGCCGTGGCCCGGCCCTGGCCCCCGACCGCTCGTGTCGTTCAACGTGACCATCGACTCACTGGGCCTGGACTGCATGCCCTCATACGTCCTGCCCCACAAGTTCAACTTCGAACTCCCCCCCTTCCTGCAGATCCTCGCCGACCGTGGCTACGGACTCGTCCTCACGGACTTCCAGGGCCCGCGAGCCGCGTACGGAGCGGGCCGGGCCAACGGCCGGGCCGTCCTCGACGGGATCCGCGCGGCCCGCGCCTTCACCCCGGCCGGAGACCCCGCCCCGTTGTTCGGGGAGTCGCGGGTGGTCCAGGTGGGGTACTCCGGCGGCGGAATCGCCACCGGGTGGGCAGCCCAGTTGCAACCGGTCTATGCGCCCGAACTCACCGGGGTGCTCGCCGGGTCCTCCGTGGGTGGGGTCCCCGCGGACTATTCGGAGTTGTTCGACACCATGGACGGGACCCTCGCCTCCGGCCTCTACCGCGCTGCCGTGCTGGGACTGGCCCGCGAGTACCCGCAGCTCTACTCGCTGCTCAACGACACCGGCGACGTGGTGGCCCATCAGCTCCGCGACGCCTGCGCGCCGATCAACACCGTCGGTGGACTCGCCCCGTTCCCACTGTCGGTGCTCACCGACGCCGACCCCCGCACCGACCCCACGGTGCAGGAGGTGATGGCGCGGAACCGGTTGGGCCGGGCGGACCCCGCCCACGGGGCGGACCCCCGTGAGGTCCCCTCCGGACCGGTGCAGGTGTGGCATGCCGACGCGGTGGTGCCGATGGGCCCGGGGCCGGGGTCGTCGCGAGGTCCCGGGGACACGTTCGTTCCCGAGTGGACCGCCCACAGGCTGGTCGACGAATGGTGCGCGGCGGGTGCTGACGTGGAGTACACGCCCGTCGCCGGCGAACACGTCACCGCGGCGTACACCGCGGTCGGGCCCGCCCTCGACTGGGTGGACGCCCGCGCCCGCGGGGTGCCGTTCACCACGGGCTGCCGCTGATCCGGGACACCGGCGGTAACCTCGACCGGGTGAGCACCACGCAGCAGACCACCCCGGCCGAGTCCACCCTGGACACCGAACTCAAGCGCCTCACGGGCTGGGGACGCACCTCGCCGGCCATGAGCCACGTGCTCACCCCCCGCTCGGTGGAGGAGATCTCGGCGGCCGTCGCGGCGGTCAACGACGCCAACGCCGCCGGTCCCACCCACCTCCGGCGCGGTGTGGTGGCCCGGGGGCTCGGCCGGTCGTACGGGGACAGCGCGCAGAACTCCGGCGGCCTGGTCCTGGACATGAGCCGGTTCAACCGCATCCACGAGCTCAACGCCGAGAAGGCGCTCGCGGTGGTAGACGCCGGGGTGAACCTGGACCAGCTCATGCGCGCCGCGCTGCCCTTCGGCCTCTGGGTGCCGGTCCTGCCGGGCACACGCCAGGTCACCGTGGGCGGGGCGATCGGGCACGACATCCACGGCAAGAACCACCACTCGGCTGGGTCGTTCGGCAACCACGTCACCCGGATGGAGCTCCTCGTCGCGGACGGCCGCGTCCTCACCCTCGAGCCCGGCGGGACGTCCGACGACCCCGAGGGCACACTGTTCTGGGCCACGGTGGGCGGCAACGGTCTCACCGGCGTGGTCCTCAAGGTGTGGATCGCGATGACCCGCACGGAGACCGCGTTCTTCCTCGCCGACTCCGACCAGACGGGGTCGCTCGACGAGACGATCGCCCTGCACACGGATGGCTCCGAGGCCAGATACACCTACTCCTCGGCGTGGTTCGACGCCATCAGCGCGCCGCCGAAGCTCGGCCGGGCAGCGGTGTCCCGCGGGTCGCTGGCCACGCTCGCACAACTCGAGGAGTACGCCCCCAAGCTCGCCAAGGACCCGTTGGCCATGGACGCCAAGCCGCTGGTCACGTTCCCGGACGTGTTCCCCAACGGTCTGGCCAACAAGTACACCTTCGGCCCCATCGGCGAGGTCTACTACCGTCTCGGCGGCACCTCACGAAACAAGATCAAGACCCTCCCGGCCTTCTATCACATGCTCGATCTGTTCGGAGAGTGGAACCGCGCGTACGGATCCGACGGCTTCCTGCAATACCAGTTCATCGTCCCGCCCGGGGCGGTCGACGGGTTCAAGGAGATCATCGGCGACATCCAGCGCTCGGGCCACTACTCGTTCCTCAACGTGTTCAAACTCTTCGGCCCCGGGAACCAGGCCCCGCTCTCGTTCCCCATGGAGGGGTGGAACGTGTGTGTGGACTTCCCGATCAACGACCGACTGAACTCGTTCGTCAACGAGTTGGACGCCAAGGTCATGTCGATGGGCGGGCGGCTCTACACCGCCAAGGACTCGCGGGTCCCGGCCGACCGTTTCCACGCCATGTATCCGCAGATCGATTCGTGGATCGCCACCCGACGCGAGATCGACCCCCACGGGGTCTTCGTCTCCGACATGGGCCGGCGCCTCGAACTACTCTGACCCGGCGCGCGGCGCTCCTCGACGGGAATCGCACGGCGCGGTCTATACACGCGGACGAGCGACGGGCCACAATGGGGTGATCCCGGACGACAAGGGTCGCCCGGAGGCATGATCGGGAGCCCGCCATGATCCTCCGCACCGTCGCCGCCGCCGTCGTCCTAGTCGCCGTCTCCCCGCCGCCCACCACGTGGCGACGGTCTCCCCGGAGGCCACCCCCGCCGTCTCCCGCCGTCCGCCCGCTCACGCGGGGTTCACGTCGGGCCGGGTAGTCGCGGACACCTTCCCCGATCCTGCGGTGGCCCCTCGGTAGACTCCTGCGCATGATCAATGCCGTCGGCGTCCCACAGACCCTGCTCCTGCTCGGAGGCACCTCCGAGATCGGCCTGGCGATCTGCGGGGAGTACCTCCGGCAGGGCCCGATGCGTGTCGTGCTGGCCTGCCTCCCCGGGGATCCAGGTATCGAGGACGCCCGGGCCGAGATGACGGCCGCCGGCGCCACCACCGTCGACGTGGTGGATTTCGACGCCGCCGCCACCGACTCCCATCCGGCCGCCTTCGAGCAGATCTTCGCCGGAGGCGACGTCGACGTCGCGATCGTGGCGTTCGGCCTCCTCGGGGAGAACGAGGAACTGTGGTCCGACCAGCGCAAGGCCGTGCAGATCGCCCAGGTCAACTACACCGGTGCGGTGTCGGTGGGGGTGCTGCTCGCCGAGCGGATGAAGGCGCAGGGCTACGGCAGGATCATCGCCATGAGCTCGGCGGCAGGCCTCCGCGCCCGCCGCTCCAACTTCGTCTACGGCTCCACCAAGGCCGGCCTGGACTCGTTCTACACCGGTCTGGGCTACGCCCTCGACGAATACGGGGTGGACGTTCTGGTGATCCGCCCGGGGCAGGTCCGCACCCGCATGTCGGCGCACGTCAAGGAGGCGCCGCTCACCATCAACAAGGACGACGTGGCCCGCATCGCGGTCAAGAAGTCCGGCGCGGGCAAGGGTGCGGTCTTCGCCCCCGCCGCGTTCGGCGCCGTCATGGCGGTCCTGACCCACGTCCCGCGCCCGATCTTCCGCAAGCTCCCCTTCTGACCATGCCGGTGGCGCTCCGGGGGCCGGGCCTGGCGGGAGCGGCGACGCTGCTGGCCGCAGCCGTCACCGCTGTCGTCCTGGTCGGTTTCTCTCTCGTCTCCTTCCCCGCCTACGGCAACTCCAACGTCCTGCGGGCACTCACGGTCGTCGGCCAGTGCGCCGCGTTCGCCCTGGTGGTGGCCGGCGTGCTGTGTGCCCGTGCGGGCGAGCGTCCCGGGGGGCGGGCCGGACTGGTCCGGGTGGGCAAGCTGGCCGCCCCCACGGGGTCGGCCCTGCTGGTGGCCTCCACGCTCGGCATCCCGCTCGCGGCGTCCCGGCTGTACCTGCACGGCGTGAGCGTGGACCAGGAGTTCCGAACCCAGTTCCTCGGCCGCTCGGCGACCTCGCTGGGCCA
>NZ_JAALDV010000094.1:0-8672 GCF_014145045.1 Dietzia sp. DQ12-76 | reverse complement strand
GCGCGCGCCGATCTCGACTACCGGGAGGGCCTGACCCGCGTCACGGTCCCGGCGCTGTCGGTGGTGATCGCCGACGACCCACTCGCCCCCGAGAGCGCCGCTCGTGGGCTGCTGGCGATGCTCCCCGCCGCCCGGACCTGCCTCGAGGTGGAGCCGGAGGCGTTGGGCCACAACACGTGGGCGCGCACACCCGCGCAGGTGGTCGCCCGGGTGCTGGCCTGGATGGACCGGGAGGTGGCGCTCAGCCCACCTGGGGACGACGAGGCAGCCGACGCCTGAAGAACTCGTACGTGAGCACCGCCTTCCGGGCCTCCTGCGAATTGTCGGCGGCGCCGGCGTGGCCGCCCTCGACGTTCTCGTAGTACGCGACCTCGTGCCCGGCCGCCTCGAGCGCGGCCGTCATCTTGCGGGCGTGGCCCGGGTGCACGCGGTCGTCCCGGGTCGAGGTGGTCATGAGGACCGGGGGGTACGGGCCCTCGGTGGCCGGTCGGACGTGCTGGTACGGCGAGTAGGCGCCCAGGAAATCGTCCCAGTCGTCCGAGTCGGGGTCGCCGTACTCGGCCATCCAGGACGCGCCGGCGAGCAACAGGTGGTAGCGCCGCATGTCCAGGAGCGGGACCGCGATCGCGAGGGCCCCGAACAGTTCCGGGTATCGGGTCAGCATGACGCCCATGAGCAGGCCACCGTTGGATCCGCCGGTCGCCCCCAGCTGGTCGCGGGTGGTGACCCCGGTGGTCACGAGGGCCCGGGCGACGGCCGCGAAGTCCTCGAACGCGCGGGGCCGGTTCTCCCGGACGGCGGACTGATGCCACGAGGGCCCGTACTCGCCGCCGCCCCGGATCCCCGCCACCACGTAGGCGCCCCCTCCGGCGAGCCAGAGCGCCCCGCGCAGGGCCGCGTACGACGGTCGCATCGCCACCTCGAAACCGCCGTAGCCGTAGAGGATGGTCGGTCTGGGCCCGTCGGGCCCGGGGCCCCGCATCACGGTGTACGGCACTGAGGTGCCGTCGTCACTCACAGCCGTGTGACGGGTGACCTCGATGCCGGTGGCGTCGAAACGGTCGGGGGTGGACCCGAGTGTGGTGGTGGTGCCGTCCGCGCGGAGTAACACCAGCGAGGGCGGGACGATCGGACCGGAGACCGCCAGGACGGCGTCATCGGGGTGGGGGCGCTCGTTCCCGTCATCCTCGTCGTCGCCCCCGACGTCGCCCCGGCCGGACAGGCGGTCGCAGGACAGCACGTCCACCGACACGTGGTCCGGTAGCCCTTCGACCGGACGGGGCTCCCAGGCCCCGTCCGCCGACCCGGGGATCGCGTACGCCTCGAGACGGGACTCGGTGTCGTCGAGGATCGTCAGCAGGATCCGGCCCCGGCCCCAGGTCACGTCCTCGACCGTCGTGGAGGGGGTGGGGGAGAACAGCACGACGGGCTCGGGCAGTCGCGAGGGATCGGCGTCGACGGCGGACCACGGCACCACGAGGACCGAACCGCCGGGGTGGGATCGGCCCGCGACCTCGAGGTCGGTGCGCGGGCGCAGCAGCAGCCAGTCCCCGCAGGAACTCACCCGACAGTCCTCGGGCACCGGAATCCGGCGGGGCGCCGTGGTGGCGGGATCGACCCCCGGGGACCAGAACCATTCCTCGGAGGAGTGGAAGTCCGGGGCGCGACTGGCCGTGTACCGGCCCGAAGTGAGGTCGTACGAGGCCCCCACCGCCACGTCCTGCGTCCGCCCGGAGAAGATGACCGGGGCGTCGAGCGGGTCGGACCCGCGGTGCCACACCCTCGCCAGGCGCGGGTAGCCGGAGTCGGTGGCGTCCGATCCCTCCGGGTCCAGCGGTGAGGACAGCAGCAGCGTGTCCCGGTCCACCCAGGACACCGAACTCTTGGCCTCCGACAGTCGGAACCCGCCTTCGGACTCGGGGACGAACCGGCGGGTGGTCAGGTCGAACTCGCGGACCTCCACCGCGTCCGCGCCCCCGCGTGAGAGCCGAAGCAGCGCCCTGTCGTCGGCGGGACGCCGGACCACCGCTCCCGAATAGACCCAGTTGACCCCTTCCTCCGCCGCCAGGGTGTCCACGTCCACGAGGGTGTCCCAGGCCGGGTGATCGACGCCCGGAGCGCCACTGACCAGCACGGACCACGGCACCCGTCGCCACAGCCCGCGGGGATGGTCGGCATCCCGCCAGAAGGTGTAGGCGTACCGGCCCCGCAGGACCGGCCACGCGATGCGGTCGGTGGCGTCGAGGATCTCGAGGGCGCGCGCGTAGGCGGCCTCGGCCTCCGGGCCGGAGGCCAGGTCCGCGACGGTGCGGTCGCTACGTACCCGGACCCACTCGAGAGCCTCGGCCGAATCGACGTCCTCGAGGTGCAGGTACGGGTCGGCTGACGCGGGTGAGTTGTCGGGCGATACGGGTGAGGTCATGCCCCGATGATGCCGTGTGCGGCGTGGGGACATCCGTACCGGAGGTAAGAAATACACAGGCTCTTGTTACCGAGCCGTAGCGTCAGTACCATCAACGACATGCAGGGGTCGCCTGACCCGGCCATTCTCGAACCCCTCGGGAATGCACTCGATAAACGGAGATACACAATGGGTTCTCTCAGCCTCGGTTCGGTCACGGACTCCCTCGGCAACGCCACCGGTACCGGAAGCTCCACGCAGACGATCACCGACCAGATCGCCGATACCATCGGCAACCTCGTCGCCACGGCGCTGAAGTCGGTCCTGGGCAACCTGTCCTGATCGCACCCGACGCGGGTACCGTCGCCGCCCCTCCCCCCGGGAGGAGGCGGCGACGGTCATTTCGGGTGGGGTTCCGCATCGCTCCGGCTCATCCGGGCCGCCCGGAGCGCTACCCTGTGTGGCGTGGCTGACACTCATTACGACCTCATCGTCCTCGGCGCGGGCCCCGGTGGCTACGTCGCCGCAATCCGCGCCTCCCAGCTCGGCCTCAAAGTGGCCGTGATCGAGGAGAAGTACTGGGGCGGGGTATGCCTCAACGTCGGGTGCATCCCCTCCAAGGCGCTTCTCCGCAACGCCGAGCTGGCCAACACGGTGCTGCGTGAGGCCAAGACCTACGGCATCTCCGGTGATGTGTCCTTCGACTTCGGCGCGGCCTACGACCGCAGCCGGAAGGTCTCCGAGGGCATCGTCAAGGGTGTCCACTTCCTCATGAAGAAGAACAAGATCACCGAGATCGACGGCTTCGGCAGCTTCACCGACGACAAGACGATCGAGGTCGACGGCACCGCGTACACCTTCGACAACTGCATCATCGCCACCGGCTCCGTGGTCAAGACGCTCCCCGGAATCGAGTTGAGCGAGAACGTGGTGGACTACGAGGACCAGATCCTCTCCCGCGAGCTCCCGGACTCGGTCGTGATCGTGGGTGCGGGCGCGATCGGCATGGAGTTCGCCTACGTCATGGCCAACTACGGCGTCGAGGTGACGATCGTCGAATACATGGACGGCCTCCTGCCGAACGAGGACGCCGAGGTCTCCAAGGAGATCGCCAAGCACTACAAGAAGCTCGGGGTGAAGGTCCTCACCGGCCACAAGACCACCAAGGTCACCGACAACGGCGACTCGGTCGAGGTCGAGGTCGAGAAGAACGGCGAGGAGGGCAAGACCCAGACGCTGACCGTGGACAAGGTGCTGATGGCCGTGGGATTCGCGCCCCGCGTCGAGGGTTACGGGCTCGAGAACACCGGCGTGGAGCTCACCGACCGCGGCGCCATCGCGATCGACGACCACATGCGGACCAATGTCGAGGGCATCTACGCGCTCGGCGACGTCACGGCCAAGCTGCAGCTGGCCCACGTGGCCGAGGCGCAGGGCGTCGTGGCGGCGGAGACCATGGCCGGCGCGCCGACCCAGACGCTGGGCGACTACCGGATGATGCCCCGCGCCACCTTCTGTCAGCCGCAGGTGGCCTCCTTCGGGCTCACCGAGGCGCAGGCCCGCGACGAGGGGTACGACGTCAAGGTGGGCAAGTTCCCGTTCTCGGCCAACGGTAAGGCCCAGGGCCTCGGCCACGCGGTCGGGTTCGTCAAGATCGTGGCCGACGCGACGCACGGTGAGCTGCTCGGCGGGCACCTCATCGGCCCCGACGTCTCCGAGCTGCTGCCCGAGCTGACGCTGGCCCAGATGTGGGACCTCACCGCCGAGGACGTGGCGCGCAACGTGCACACCCACCCGACGCTGTCGGAGGCCATGAAGGAGGCCATCGAGGGCGTCAGCGGGCACATGATCAACCTGTAGGGCGCCGCCCGGCTCTGTCGGCGACAGGCCGGGGGCCGACGAGAAGAGCGTTCCGCGCACCGCCTCCGGGGCGACGTGCGCGGAACGCTCTCTTCGTATGACCGGGGTGCCGTCGCCGGCTGAGGTGCCGGCGACAGCCTGCTACTCGGCCGTCGCGATCTTGGCCATCTGCGCCTGGTAGATGGCATCCAGCGCGCCGTCCGCGGAGGGCAGGACCGGGTTGGCCGCCGGGTCGTTGCCGCGGGCCGCGTACTCCACGCTCACGGTGGTCTCGCGGGTGTAGCCGTGGATCGCGATGGCCCGGCTCAGCGAACGGGTGCCGTCGGGCCGGGTGGTGATGAAGTCGCTGGTCACCCGAAAGCCCTCGACGCCCTCGAGGGCTGGGGCGTCGTCCACGGTCATGACGAGCTCGACGTCCGGGTTGGTGGTGCTCCGCGAGGAGGTGCAGGCCTCGTACAGCGAGCGGTCCATGAAGTCGTCGAGCTTCTCGCCCACCATGCCGATCCCGAAACGGTGCTCAGTCTCGTCCTCCTCCGACTGCTTGTACCGCACCGCCGCGGTCAGGCCGTCGGTGGTCGCGAAGTTCGAGACCGTCTCCAGTCGGGAGACCCTGTCGCACGCCGGGTCCTCCATGAGCTGCTTGCCCTGGTCGGCGACGAGCTTGTCGACCGCCTCCTGGAGGAGAGCCGGCTCGATCACCTGCACCACACCGCCACCGGGGGCCTCGCCCTCGCCCAGGACCAGCTGGTCGAGAGGTGCCTGGGGCGCGGACTCGTTGACGGTCGTCGTGGTCTGGGCGTCGCCCGAGGCGTCGCCGTTCCCTTCGTCGTCGGACGTGCAGGCCGTCAGTGCGGCCGCGGTGACCAGTGCGAGGCCGGCGATCGCGACACGGCGGGGATTGCGGGTGCGAAGTCGCATCTCTCTCCTTCTAGTACAGAGTCATCGACCATAGTGCCACCGGGTACCCGACAACGGTGCATTGTCGCCCGCGTGGAGGCATGGTGATCCGCCCTCCACCCCCGCGCCTCAGTGAGATGGGCCGCACGGGGGGAGGTGATGGGCTCGGTCCCCGGGCCGGGTGTCTACCCTTGATGCGTCACCGGTTGAGCCCGATCGGCCCACCGACCCGGAAGCAGGATTCGACATGGACCATGACGGCATCGATGCTGTGCTCTTCGACCTCGACGGGGTCATCACCCCGACGGCCGAGAAGCACATGCAGGCGTGGAAGCGGATGTTCACCGCCTACTTCGCCGACCGCGGGATCGCCCCGTACTCGGACTCCGACTACTTCCACTACATCGACGGCAAACCCCGCGTGGAGGGTATCGCGTCGATGCTCGCCGCGCGCGGCATCACCCTCCCCGAGGGCGACGACGAGGACTCGCCCGACGCGGACACGATCAACGGCCTGGGTCAGCGCAAGAACATCGTCTTCCGCGAGCTGCTCGACGAGGGGATCGAGCCCTACCCGGGGTCGGTCGCCTACCTCGACGCCCTCGACGCCGCCGGGATCGCCTCCTGCGTGGTCTCCAGTTCCAAGAACGCACGCCCCGTGCTCGAGGCGGCCGGATTGCTGGACCGTTTCGAGGTCATCGTCGACGGCCTGCTGGCCCAGGCGGATCGGATCCCCGGCAAGCCCCGCCCGGACACCTACCTTCGGGCCGCAGAACTGCTGGGCGTGCCCGCGGGCCGCTGCGCGGTGATCGAGGACGCCGTCTCGGGCGTGCAGGCCGGCGCCGCCGGCGGGTTCGCGCGCGTCGTCGGTGTGGATCGCGGTGCGGGGCGTGAGGTACTGCTCCGAGAGGGTGCGGACATCGTCGTCGACGACCTGGCGGACCTCATCCCCGGGCTGACGGAGGCACGGTCATGACACCCGTCCCCCCCGGACGCGGCCCGGTCCACGACACGATCGGGCAGTCCGTCCCCGGCAACATCCGGACGACCTACGGCGTCAACCTCCGCAGTCACCTGGAGGTGCCGGAGATCAACCGCTCCACACACCCCGCGGACCCGTGGCGCTGGGTGGAGACCAACCCCAAAGCCACTGCGCTGGGCGTCTCCGAGACGCAGTTCGCCGTGGCCAACGGGTATCTGGGCATGCGCGGCAACCCGGAGGAGGGCCGCGACTCCCACACCCACGGCACCTACGTCAACGGATTCCACGAGACCTGGCACATCCAGCACGCCGAGGACGCCTTCGGGTTGGCGCGCGAGGGCCAGACCATGGTGGAGGCCCCCGACACCAAGACCATCCGCGTCTACGTGGACGACGAGCCGCTGCGCGTGAGCGAGGCCGACCTCGAGCACTACGAACGCAGTATCGACTTCCGCGACGGGATCCTGCGCCGCGAGCTGACCTGGCGGACCCCGGCCGGCAAGAAGGTGGTCATCCGCACCACTCGCATGGTCTCGATGGTGGAGAAGCACCTCGCGGTGATGACCTACGAGATCGAGCTCCCCGAGGAGCCGGCGCCGGTCGTGATCTCCTCGCAGGTCCTCAACCGGCAGGACGGCGAGGACGAGTACCACTCCGCCGAGACCGTGCCCGAGGGGTTCGATCCGCGCCGGTCGGACGGCTTCGACCACCGGGTGCTCGAGCCCGTGGTCTCCGCCGGCCAGCGCGGGTACCAGGTGCACGGGTACCGCTGCGCCAACTCCGGGATGTCGATCGCCGTGGCCGTGGACCACGAGGTCGAGACCGAAGACGAGATCGCGATGAGCGTGGAAAGCGATGACGACGCGTCCAAGGTCGTCTACCACGCCCACGTCACGCCCGGCCGCGTCCTGAGGCTGACCAAACTGGCCGCCTACCACACCTCCGAGAAGGTCCCCGCCGGTGAGCTCGCCGACCGGTGCGCGCGAACCCTGTCCCGGGCGCGCGACCGCGGAGTGGAGGACCTGCAGCGCACGCAGCGCGACTGGTACGACCACTTCTGGCACCGCGGGGACGTGGAGGTCGACGGCCCGCCCGAGACCCAGCAGGCCATCCGATTCAACCTGTTCCAGCTGGCCCAGGCCTCCGCGCGCGCCGAAACCTACGGGATCGCCGCGAAGGGCGTGACCGGGAGCGGCTACTCGGGTCACTACTTCTGGGACACCGAGACCTACGTCCTGCCGTTCCTCACCTACACGATGCCGCGCTTCGCCCGGAACGCCCTGCGCTTCCGTTACTCGATGCTCGACAAGGCCCGCGCCCGCGCCCGCTTCCTGTCCGTGAACGGCGCGCTCTATCCGTGGCGGACGATCAACGGCGAGGAGGCCTCCGCCTACTACGAGGCCGGCACCGCGCAGTACCACATCAACGCCGACATCGCGCACGCGATGGTCAAGTACCTGTGGGCCACCGGTGACGAGGAGTTCATGATCCGCGAGGGTGTGGACGTGTTGGTCGAGACCGCCCGGATGTGGGTCTCCCTCGGGTTCTTCGCCGAAGACGGGTGTTTCAACATCCACGGCGTCACCGGGCCCGACGAGTACACCACCGTGGTGGACAACAACCTGTTCACCAACGCCATGGCGCGGTTCAACCTGGCGGCGGCGGCGGTCGCCTGCAAGCGCATCGCCGAACTGGGTGACGGCCGGTGGGCGGCGATCTGCCGGCGGCTGAGGATCGACGACGGCGAGATCGCGGAATGGCGGCGTGCCGCCGAGAACATGGTGATCACCTATGACGAGACCCTCGGCGTGCACCCGCAGGACCAGGACTTCCTGGCCAAGGAGGTCTGGGACCAGGATCTCGAGCACCCGCGTCGCCCGTTGCTGCTGCACTTCCACCCTCTGGTGATCTACCGGCACCAGGTGCTCAAGCAGGCGGACGTGGTGCTGGCGATGTTCCTGCGGGGCGACGAGTTCACCGAGGAGCAGAAGCGGGCCAACTTCGAGTACTACGATCCGCTCACCACGGGTGACTCCACTCTCTCGGCGGTCGTGCAGTCGATCATCGCCGCCGAGATCGGCTACTGCGACGAGGCCTTCGAGCACTTCTCCAAGGCGCTCGTGGTGGACCTGGCGGACGTGCACGGCAACGCCGCACACGGGATCCACGTGGCCTCGGCGGGTGGGGTGTGGTCGGCGCTCGTGAGCGGGTTCGGCGGGATGCGCGACTACCGCGGCGACATCTCGTTCGACCCCCGGGTGCCGGCCGAATGGGGCGCGTTGACGTTCCGGCTGACCGTGCGCGGAACGCACGTGCGGGTCCGGTGCACCCACACGGAGATCACGATCGTCAACCTCAACGGTGCGGATTTCGACTGCACCGTGCAGGGGCGGGCGGTGACGGTCCCCGCCGGCGAGACGCTCTCGTTGGAGCTGGACGAGCGGGCGCGTGCCTGCCTGACCCGCGCCGAGACCATCGCCGGGGAGCGCTGAGGGCAGCGCCGGGGCGGGGAGGCTGAACCGGGGAGCAGAG
>NZ_JAALDV010000093.1:0-3495 GCF_014145045.1 Dietzia sp. DQ12-76 | reverse complement strand
CGGCTCGAACGAGAAGTCGACCACCCGACTGCTCGCGGACTCGACCGCCGGCTCGGGCCACGCCGCCGGCTCCGCGTCCGGGTCGATCCGAACGATCCAGTGGCAGTGCGGCGTCCGGCCCTCCGGGCTGCGTGGTGGCCGGTGGACCGGTTCCACGACGGCCCGCGGGTTGGTGGCGAGCGCGGTGGCCGGGAAGGTGGGGTCCTCGATGTCGTGACACATCGTGGTGACGAGCCGGTCCCCCATCGGTTCGACATCCATCAGTGCGCCACAGTGGTCGAGCCAGAATTCCCCGTGATCGTGGTCGGTGATCCCGTAGCGGAAGTCCATGAACTCCGGCGGCGCCCCCACGTCCAGCTGGAAACCCTTGAAGATCTCCGCGACGCCGTCGCCCGTGATGGACAACGCCTCCTTCATCCGACGGGTGTAGTGCGGGCTCGCGGCCTGCCACTCCTCGATCGCGACGTCCCGCATCCCGTCCACACCGAACTCACCCAGGAGGGCCGGCATCCCCGCCCGGTCGATGAGCTGGCCGATCAGCAGCAGATCGGGGAGTAGCCGTGCGAGGGTCGCGTGATCGAGCGATTCCAGAGGGTCGCGTCTGACGACCGGGTCGCGCGTGGTCATCGGACTCAGACCTCGTCCGGCGTGGACACCGGCCACAACGGGGCCGGGCTGTCCTCGATGCGGTACCACCCGGCAGGCTTGTCGCCGCCCGCTTCGAACCGGGCCTTCATCGAATCGGTGAGCGCGTCGGCCTCGTACATCCGCATGAACAGGTCCACCACGTTGCCGAAGTCGAAGAAGTCCCGCTGCCACTTCCACTGCTGCTCGCCGTTGTAGAGGAACCACGACCCGCCGAGACCGTGGACCTCGTAGGGCGCGCCCGTCCTGGGGTCGACGGTGTCGCGGGCGATCTGCTTCCACAGGCACAGCACGTCACCGGTCTCGGGATCGATGATGGTGCGGATGTAGGGGTACTCCCAGCCGTCGAGCCCGGCCATCTCCTGACCCAGCGCGATGTCACGGATCTCGTCCCGGCCGACGGCCATGAAGTCGTCCTTCGTGCCGTAGTTCCAGCCGTAGGTGGCGTCCTCGGCGTAGAACTCGGCGAGCGGGGTCCAGTCCTTGTTGCGCTCGCACTCGGCGTTGGCCTCGATCCATCGCTCCACGAACTCGGCGATCTCGGCGCGGTCGTATCGGGTCACGTCACTCACTCCTGGGGGTCCGGGTCCCGACGAGGCGGAGTGCCTGAGTCGGGCAGTACTTGACGGCGGCCTTGACTTCCGCCAGCTGGTCGTCGGGGATATCGCCCCGCTTGGCGCGCACCTTGGCCTCCGCGCCCTTGCCCACCGTGAACCAGTCGGGGGCCTCGGCCTGGCACTCCGCGTGCCCCTGGCACAGGTCGAAGTCCACTTCCACACGCATCGGCTGCTGTCCGGTCACCGGCGCCGCCTCCTCCGGTAGCGGACGGTGCACGGCTGGGCCAGCTGGACGACCATCTTGGAGTGGTCGTTGTGGTAGCTCTCCGGCGGTTGCGCGAGCTCGAACTCGAACTCCCGCAGCAGGATCGAGAAGATGGCCTTGATCTGGAGCTGGGCGAACGCCGCCCCCACGCAGCGGTGTCGTCCGGCGCCGAAGGGGATCCAGGTCCACCGGTTGACGATGTCCTCCTGTCGCGGCTCGGAGTAGCGCTCCGGGTCGAACGTGTCGGGGTCCGGGAAATCCTCGGGGAGCCGGTTGGAGACCGCCGGGGAGGCCGCGACGGTCTGCCCGGCACGGACGACGTGGTCGCCGATCCGGACGTCCTCCTGCGCCACCCGCATGAGGATGATGAGGGGCGGGTGAAGACGCAGCGTCTCTTTGAGGGCGTTCTCGACCTTGGGCATCTGACGTAGCGCCCCGAAGCTGTACTCGGCGCCGTCCGAGTAGACCTCGTCGAGTTCGGCGACCACCTCCGCGAGGTAGTCCGGGTGCCTGAGCAGCTCGATGAGCATCCACGCACTGGTGCCGGAGGTGGTGTGATGCCCGGCGAACATCATGGAGATGAAGATGCCGGTGACCTCGTCCGGGGTGAAGCGGTACGTGCCGTCGTCGTTCTTGACGGACACCAGGACGTCGAGCAGGTCCCGGTCCTCCTTGTCCGCCGGAGGGTTGGCGACCCGCTCCTCCATGATCGCGGACACGAGCTCCACCAGTCCGGCCCGGGCCGCGTCCCGCTTGCGGAACGCGGGGATGTCGGCGTAGGCGTCGATGTACGCGTGGGGGTCGGTGCCCTGCTCGAGGTCGTGATACAGGTGCGCGAACCGCGCGTCGAGCTGCTCCCGGAACTTCGGACCGATCAGGCACGCCGAGGAGGTGTAGATGGTGAGTTCGGAGAACCACTCGAGCAGGTCGATCTCGCCCTCGTCGCCCCACTCGCCCACCATCCGCTGCACCTCGTGGGGGATGGTGACGGCGTGCTGGCGCATGTGCTCGCCGCGCAGCGCCGTGTTGTGCAGCATCTCCGAGCGACGCTCGGGACTGGCGTCGAACACGACGCCCTCCCCGAACACCGGCGTCATGAACGGGTAGGCGGCGGCCTGGTCGAGGGACTCGTCCGGGGCACGGAAGAAGGCCTCGTTGGCGGCCGCCCCGGAGGCCAGGCAGATGTCGCGGTCGACGATCTTGAACACGCCGAGGTCGCCGCACTCCTCGCGCACCCGCCAGAACAGGCCGATCGGGTCGGTACGGAGTTCGTCCATGTGCCCCAGCTCGCCCCCGCCGCCGGAGACCCGCCGCGGTTCGGTGAGGGTGGAGGTGTCGGTGGGCGTGTCGGTGGAGCCGTCGGTACTGGTCACGAGTAATCCTCCTCGATTGGGGCCTCCGGCTGGATCTCCAGCTCGGTGATCTGGGCGCCGCGGGGCATCGCCACCATGGCGGCGACCCCCCGGGCGAGGTCGGCCGGTTTGCACATGCGCGGGTGACGACCGAAGCCGTGCTTGACCCAGTCGTTGATGACCGACTCCGCGGTCTCCGCATCGAACTCGGTGCCCATCTCGGTCATCACCGGCCCGGGGCGGACCACCCCGAGGCGGATCCCCGTACCCTCGAGTTCCTTGCGGGCCTGGTGGGCCATCGTCTCCAGGCCGGCTTTGGCCGCGACGTACGCGCCGGAGCGGGGCCGGGCGGTGTAGGCCACATCGGATCCGATGAGGACCACGTCTCCCCGACGGCGGTCGACCATCCCGGGGACCACGGCGTGGAGGAGTCGCTGCACGGCGAGTAGGTGGATGTCGATCTGGGCGGCGAAGTCCTCGGGGTCCATCTCCCACACGCGGGCCATCTTCAGGCTGCCGGCACTGGAGACGAGGACCTCGGGTGGGCCGTACGCCTCGCCGGCGGCGGCCACGAACCCGGCGACCGAGTCGGCGTTGGTCACGTCGACCGGTCGGGCGGTGGCCCGTCCCCCGGCGTCCCGGATCCGGCCCACGAGGTCGTCGAGGCGGTCGGCAC
>NZ_JAALDV010000092.1:0-4911 GCF_014145045.1 Dietzia sp. DQ12-76 | reverse complement strand
GGGGCGCAGGGTCAGCGCGCGGGTCACGGGCGCGCCCACACCGACGGCCGCGGGCACGGATGGCAGCCACTGTCCGTCGGCGAGGATCGGCAGTTCCGCTCGCCGCTTGTCGGGTCCGGTCAGTGTGGCGCGCAGGTCGCCGGAGTAGGCGGACCCCGTCGAGTCCATCCGCACCGAGGCGTCGAGCACCTGTCCGTCCCGGTCCGGCCGCAGCACCGCTCCACCGACCGCAGTGAGCCGTACGGGCAGGGTGACGACGGGATCGGCGGACCGTGTCGAGGAGGGGGTTCCGTCCCCGACCACGGGCCACCCGCTGTCCCAGTCCAGGCGGTCGAGCATCATGTAGCGCCGCTGCACCCCGTTGGGGAGCACGGCGCTGCCACGGGGGGCGGCGTGGTAGAGCATCCAGTCCTGCCCCGCGTCGTCGGTGGTCACGTCGACGTGACCCGGTCCCACCCAGCCGGCGTCACCCTTCAGGATCACGTCGCCGGGCAGCGGGGCACCCGGCCCCTGAACCAACGGGCGCTGCTGCCGATCGGAGTACGGGCCCATCACGTCGTCGGCGCGGCCACCCAACACCCGGTACTGGGACTGCTCGCCGTTGCAACACAGTCCAGCACTGGTGAACAGGTGCGTCCTGCCCTCGCGGCTGACGATGGCGGGGGCCTCGACGCCCGTACCGGCCACCAGGACGGGGTCGCCGATCAGAGCTGTCCCCGCTGGGTTCATCCGCACCGCGTGGATCCCCTCGAAGTTCCCCATGAACATGACCGGGCCGTCGGCCGTGAACACCACCTCGGGGTCCATCGGATCCAGATCCCGATAAGGCGCGTCGGCCCCGTAGCAGACGATCGGCGCACCGCCGTGGGTCCACGGGCCCTCGATCCCGGGCGCGGTGGCCATCCCGATACAGGGGGCCGGCCCGCCGGTCGTGTAGTACATGACGGCTCCGGCGTCGGTGACGTGGACGTCCGGCGCCCACAGGTACGACCCCGACGGTGCCCACGAGGGACGGGATCCGAAGGCGTCCCCCACGTACTCCCACTCGACCAGGTCGAAGGACCGGAAGTGCGGGACCAGCCGGTACCCGGCACCGTCCGACCAGTCGTCCGAGGACGCGTAGACGTGGAAGGCGCCGTCCGCTCCCCTCTGGACCGACGGGTCCGGGGCGATGGAGGAGATCACCGGGTTCGCGGCCGCGGGCACCGCCGCGGTGGCGGACACGAGGGGGACGACGACGGCCAGCGCGGCGGCGCCGAGGGCGCGCGCTCCTCGCGAAGTTTTCATCGGCCGAGCATAGACCCATGAACCGTCTTTATGTCACCGTACGTAACTCCCGGTTGGAGCACCCGCCCCGCGCTCGCTATCTCGCCCCGCGCTCCTTGCGCAGCAGGAACCGCTGGATCTTGCCCGACGGCGTCTTGGGCAGCTCACGGGCGAAGTGGACCTTCCGGGGGAACGCGTGGGCCGCGAACTCCGTCTTGACCCACTTCTGTAGTTCCTCCGCCTTGTCGTCGTCACCCTCGACACCCTCGCGCAGCACGACGTACGCCTCGAGTACCTCACCGGCCAGTTCGTCGGGGACGCCGATGATCGCCGACTCCAGCACGTCCGGGTGCTTGGCCAGGACGGACTCCACGTCGAACGGGCCGATCCGGTAGCCGGACATGATGATCACGTCGTCGTCGCGGCTGGAGAAGTAGAAATGACCGTCGGCGTCGAGCTTGGCCGCGTCGCCCGTGTAGTACCAGCGGCCGTCCGCGCTGAACCGCTCGGCCGTCTTCTCGGGCGCGTCGTGGTACCCCGTGAACCACATGAGCGGGCTGGCGGGGACGTCGATCGCGACGCGGCCGAGCTCCCCCACCGGCGCGGTCTCGTCGGAGTCGGCCGCGAGCACGGTGCACCCCCACCCGGGAAGCGGCACTCCCATGGACCCGGGACGGACGTCCTCGCGCAGCGAGTCGTGCCAGGGGTTGATGATGAACATCCCGTGCTCGGTCTGGCCGTACTGGTCCCGGACCTCGACACCGAACTGCTCGATCGACCACTCGATCACCTCCGGGGTGAGCGGCTCACCGGCGGCGGAGGCCCGGCGGAGCCTCACGTCCGGCGCGATGTCGCGCTTGGCGCGCATCGTCCGGTAGACCGTCGGCGCCGCCGCGAAGTTGGTGACCCCGTAGTACTGCAGGACGGCGAACGCCAACTCCGGGGTGTAGCGGGCGTGGAGGAGCAGGCTGCGGCGGCCCACCGCCAGCGGACCGAGGATGCCGTAGTAGAGGCCGTACGCCCAGCCCGGATCGGCACCGTTCCAGAACACGTCGTCGGCGCGCACGTCCAGACCGGTCTCGATGTACTGGTGGAACGCGGCGAGCGCGCGGACGGGGACGACGACCCCCTTGGGGGTGCCGGTGGTGCCCGAGGTGAAGAGCATCACCATCCCGGCGTCCGGGCCGGTGACCGCGGCGCCGCGACCGGGCTCCTGGTCGCCGACGATCGTGTCGAGATCGAGGTCTCCCTCCCGGGCACCGGGGCAGTCCGCCAGCCCGGCCACGACCACCGGGACGGATGTGCTCTCGAGCTTCCCCCGCTGGTCGGCGTCGGACACGATCACCCGGGCGTCGCCGCCGGTGATCCGCATCTCGATGGCGGGCCAGGCGAACGCGGTGAACAGCGGCATGTGCACCGCGCCCAGGCGCCAGATCCCCATGAGCGTGAACACCAGGTCCGCGGACTTGGCCATGAGCGTGGCGACCCGGTCCCCCTCGCCCACACCGAGAGCCGCCAGGGCGGCGGCCACCTTCTCGCTCCCGACCTTCAGCTCGCCGTAGGTGATGTCGCGACCGGACAGGTCGGCGTCGATCACGGTGAAGGCCACGGCGTCGGGGTCGTGGCGGTCGCACAGGAACTCCGCCGCACTCGCACCGGGGACGTCGTAGATCGCCAGGAGCTCGTCCGGGGACAGGGGCGTACCGGTGGGCGGCGTGGTCTCGGTCGTATCTGCAGACATGTCTGCAGATACTGCTGCAGAGGCCCGCCGCACACCACCCACCGACGGGCACCCCCGCTTTCGGGGCTGGTACGACTGCTCCGGAGCCGTGCACTCTAATGGGACCACCCGACGATTCCCGCACGTACCCGGAAGGACTCCCATGGCCGTCGACCGACTGCTCCCCAGCGACGAGGCGTACGAACTCCTCGACATGACCCGCTCGGTCGCGGACAAGCTGCTCGAGCCGATCGCGGCCGAGCACGAGCGGAACCACACCTATCCCGAGGGGCTCTTCGCGCAACTCGGCGAGGTGGGCCTGCTGGGGCTGCCCTATCCGGAGGAGTTCGGCGGCGGCGACCAGCCGTACGAGGTGTACCTGCAGGTGCTGGAGGAGCTCGGTGCCCGGTGGGCGGCTGTCGCCGTCGCGACGAGCGTGCACGGTCTGTCCTGCTTCCCCCTGGCCACCGCCGGCTCCGACGAGCAGAAGGCCGAGTGGCTGCCCGGGATG
This sequence comes from Dietzia sp. DQ12-76, assembly GCF_014145045.1. Lineage (NCBI taxonomy): Bacteria > Bacillati > Actinomycetota > Actinomycetes > Mycobacteriales > Dietziaceae > Dietzia > Dietzia sp. DQ12-76. The sequence continues at coordinate 1,414 of NZ_JAALDV010000092.1, read as the reverse complement.
CTCGCCGGCGAGCAGATCGGCGCGTATTCGCTCTCGGAGCCACAGGCCGGGTCGGACGCGGCGGCGCTGCGGTGCCGCGCCGAGCGCGAGGGTGACGAGTTCGTGGTCACCGGCACCAAGTCCTGGATCACGCACGGTGGGATCGCGGACGTGTACAACACCTTCGTCCGCACCGGCGAGGGGTCCCGCGGCATCTCGTGTCTCCTGGTCCCCCGCGACACCGAGAACCTGACGTTCGGGAAGCCCGAGGACAAGATGGGCCTGAACGGCGTCCCCACCACCACCGCCGCCTACGAGGGCGCCCGGGTCGACGCCGCCCGTCTCCTGGGCGCCGAGGGCGACGGACTGCGCATCGCGTTCTCCGCCCTGGACTCGGGCCGGCTCGGGATCGCCGCGGTGGCCACCGGCATCGCGCAGCGGGCACTCGACGACGCGGTCGCCTACGCCAATGAGCGCGAGGCGTTCGGCAAGACCATCATCGGCCACCAGGGCCTGGGCTTCCTGCTGGCGGACATGGCCGCGGCCGTGACCTCCGCCCGCGCCACGTACCTCGACGCCGCCCGACGCAAGGACGCCGGCCGTCCCTACTCCCGCCAGGCCTCGATCGCCAAGCTCACCGCCACGGACGCGGCGATGAAGGTCACGACGGACGCGGTCCAGGTGCTCGGCGGCGTCGGCTACACCCGGGAGTTCCCCGTGGAGCGGTACATGCGCGAGGCCAAGATCACCCAGATCTTCGAGGGCACCAACCAGATCCAGCGACTGGTGATCGCCCGCGACCTCGCCGTCTGAGTCCCCGGCGGCCCGTCCGGCCCGGAGCGCCTAAGGTTGGCGGCATGTCCTCCCTCCCCGACGCCTCCGCTCCCGCGGGCACCGAGTACGTGGTCCTCCTCTCGGAGGACGGCCAGCCCGTCGGCACCGCGGACAAGGCCACCGTCCACACCACCGACACCCCGCTGCACCTGGCGTTCTCGTGCCACGTGGTCGACGAGGAGGGCCGCGTCCTGCTCACCCGTCGCGCGCTGCACAAGCGCGCCTGGCCGGGTGTGTGGACCAACTCGTTCTGTGGTCACCCCGCACCGGGCGAGGACCCCGCCGAGGCGATAGTGCGACGGGCGGAACAGGAACTCGGGACGCGCGTGGACGGGATCGAGCCGGCGTTGCCGGACTTCCGGTACCGGGCGGTGGACGACTCCGGGATCGTGGAGAACGAGATCTGCCCCGTGTTCACCGCCCGCATCCGCGCCGACCTGGCCCCGCGGGCGGACGAGGTGTGTGCCCACCACTGGGCCCGGCCCGAGGACGTGCGCAAGGCCATCGACGCGACGCCGTTCGCGTTCAGCCCCTGGCTGGTCGCGCAGGCGCCGCGCATGGCCCTCTACGCTCGTTGAGGACGGGCTCGGTGAGGACGGGC
>NZ_JAALDV010000091.1:6211-11932 GCF_014145045.1 Dietzia sp. DQ12-76 | reverse complement strand
GCCGGGGCAGCGGCACTCCTCGCCGCGGGCGCCGTCCCCATGATCTGGCCGACCCGTCGGGTGCGGCGCGACGATCGCTACGTGACGCCCGCCGCACGTCGCCAGGGCCGGGGGACCGGCGAGTCCGCCGTGGACACCGGCACTGACCTGTGGCAGGAACTCGACGAGGGTCGCGATCCCACGGGGTGAGCCCGGCGAGAGCGGGTCCCGATTCTGAGAACCCCATGTGCTGCCTCTATTGTTGATCTCGATCACACTTCCTGCCCGAACACTGCAGAGGGAGGTCACGGTGGGTACCGTGCTCGACTCGATTATCGACGGGGTCCGCGAGGACGTCGCTGCCCGCGAGGCCGTCACCGACCTCACTGCGGTCAAGAAGGCGGCCCGGTCGGCGCCCGAGCCGCGGGACGCGCTCAGGGCGCTCCGGGGGGCGGGTGTCGGCGTCATCGCCGAGGTCAAGCGCGCGAGTCCCTCGAAGGGTCCGCTCGCCGACATCCCTGATCCCGCGGTGCTCGCCCGGATGTACGAGGAGGGTGGTGCCCGCGTCATCTCGTGCCTGACCGAGGAGCGCCGCTTCAACGGCAGCCTGGCGGACCTGGACGCGGTCCGTCGGGCCGTCGACATCCCGGTACTCCGCAAGGATTTCGTGGTGGGGCCGTACCAGATCCACGAGGCCCGGGCCCACGGCGCCGATCTCGTGCTGCTGATCGTGGCGGCTCTGGAACAGGACGCCCTGGTGTCTCTGCTCGACCGCACGGAGTCACTGGGGATGACGGCGCTGGTGGAGGTCCACACGGAGGAGGAGGCCGATCGCGCCCTCGAGGCCGGTGCCACCGTGATCGGAGTCAACGCCCGGAATCTCAAGACGCTCGAGGTCGACCGTGATGTGTTCTCCCGCATCGCGCCGGGCCTGCCGTCCGGAGTGGTCAAGATCGCCGAGTCCGGCGTCCGTGACGCGTCCGACCTCCTGTCGTACGCCAGCGTGGGTGCGGACGCGGTCCTCGTGGGTGAGGGCCTGGTGACCAAAGGCGACCCCCGTGCGGCGTGCAACGCCCTGGCCACGGCGGGTTCCCACCCGTCGTGTCCGCAGGGACCCCGCTAGGCCCCCGGCGCACGCTTCCGGCAGACTGGGAGCCGTGAATTCTAACGAGCTGACACCGCTGCCCTCGATGGGAGACGTGCTCCGGACGACCACCGGACACGAGCCCGACCAGCGGGGCCACTGGGGTGCATTCGGTGGGCGCTACGTCCCCGAGGCGCTCATGGCGGTCGTCGACGAGGTCGCCGACGCCTACGCCAAGGCCCGCGCGGACGACGCCTACCTCGACGAGCTCGACCGGCTCCAGCGCGACTACTCGGGTCGGCCGTCGCCCCTGTACGAGGCGGGACGTTTCGGGGCGGAGATCGGCGCCAGGGTGTTCCTCAAGCGGGAGGACCTCAACCACACCGGGTCGCACAAGATCAACAACGTCCTCGGCCAGGTGCTGCTCGCGCACCGCATGGGCAAGAAGCGTGTGATCGCCGAGACCGGGGCCGGACAGCACGGGGTCGCCTCCGCCACGGCGTGCGCCCTGCTCGGACTGGAGTGCAAGATCTACATGGGTGCCGTGGACGTCCGCCGTCAGGCCCTGAACGTCGCCCGGATGCGGCTGCTCGGAGCGGAGGTCGAGGCCGTCGAGGTGGGGTCGGCGACGCTCAAGGACGCGATCAACGAGGCGATGCGGGACTGGGTCTCCCGTGCGGACGACACGTACTACGCGTTCGGCACCGCCGCCGGCCCACACCCCTTCCCCGCGATGGTCCGCGACTTCCAACGGGTGGTGGGTACGGAGGCGCGCGCCCAGATGCTGGAGCGGGTGGGACGACTGCCCGACGCCGCGGTGGCGTGCGTGGGTGGTGGGTCCAACGCGATCGGATTGTTCCACCCGTTCATCGACGACTCCTCGGTCCGCCTGGTGGGCTGCGAGGCGGGCGGCGACGGCGTGGCGTCCGGTCGCACCGCCGCGACCGTCAACGCCGGCAGGCCGGGCGTCTTCCAGGGCTCCTATGCGCACCTCATGCAGGACGAGGACGGGCAGACCACCGAGTCGCACTCGATCTCGGCGGGGCTGGACTACCCGGGTGTGGGACCCGAGCACTCGTACCTCGCCGACATCGGCCGCGCGGAATACCGGCCGGTGACCGACGCCCAGGCGATGGACGCATTCGCCCAACTGTGCCGCACCGAGGGGATCATCCCCGCCATCGAGTCCGCCCACGCGGTCGCCGGAGCAGCGCAGCTCGCCGCCGAGGGCGTCGACCTGATACTGGTCAACGTCTCGGGTCGAGGCGACAAGGACGTCGACACCGCCGCCCGGTGGTTCGGCCTGTTGGGCGGAGGGACCCCCCCGGAGGCCGGGGTGGACTCGAGCCGGGGCGCGGACGACGGCGCGGGGGAGTACGCGGACGGGGGGATCGAGGGATGAGCGCGCTGAGCGAGGTCTTCGGGCGGTGCCGTGCGGAGAACCGGGCCGCTCTCATCGGGTACTACCCAGCGGGGTACCCCACGGTCGAGGGGTCCGTCCAGGCCGTTCGCACCATGGTCGCCGGCGGCTGCGACGTCATCGAGGTGGGGATCCCGTACTCGGATCCCATGATGGACGGCCCCACCATCCAGGCGGCCGCGGATGTGGCACTGGAGGCGGGCTTCCGCATCCGGGACACCTTCGACGTGGTCCGCGCGGTGGCCGAGGCCGGGGCGGTCCCGGTCGTCATGAGCTACTGGAACCCGATCCTGCAATACGGCGTCGACCGGTTCGCGGCGGACCTCGCGGCCGCCGGGGGGACCGGGGTCATCACACCGGACCTGATCCCGGACGAGGCGGACGAGTGGATCGCCGCGACGGACGCCCACGGCGTCGACCGGGTCTTCCTGGTGGCGCCGTCGTCGACGCCCGAACGATTGGCCATGACGCTGTCCCACACGAGCGGATTCGTCTACGTCCAGGCAGTGATGGGGGTCACCGGGGCGCGGGACGTGGTCTCGGATGCCCCCAGGACCCTCACCGCCCGTGTCCGCGAGCTCTCGGACCTGCCGTGTGGAGTCGGACTCGGTGTGCGCAACGGGGACCAGGCAGCGGAGATCGCCTCCTACGCCGACGGGGTGATCGTGGGCTCCGCCCTCATCACCGCCGCCACCGAGGGAGGCGACGCCCTCGCGCGGTTGACGGCCGATCTCGCGTCGGGCGTGCGTCGGCGAGGAGTCGACTCGTGATCCCCAGCCCTCCGCAGGGGGTCTGGGAGCTCGGTCCGTTCCCCGTGCGCGCGTACGCACTGTGGATCATCCTCGGCATCGTCGTGGCCATCTGGTGGGGCGAGAAGCGGTGGGTCGCCCGTGGGGGGCGCGCGGGGGTCGTCCTCGACACCGCGCTGTGGGCCGTCCCCTTCGGCCTCGTGGGCGGTCGCGTCTACCACGTGGCCACGGACTGGTACCGCTACTTCGGTGAGGGCAGGAACCCGGTCGACGCGCTGAAGATCTGGGACGGCGGTCTGGGGATCTGGGGAGCGGTCGCGCTGGGCGCGATCGGTGCCTACATCGGCCTGCGGCAGCAGGGGATCCGGGCGATCGGCGCGTTCGGCGACGCGGTCGCCCCGGGCATCGTCCTGGCGCAGGGAATCGGTCGACTGGGGAACTACTTCAACCAGGAGCTCTACGGTCGCGAGACCGACGTGCCCTGGGCCCTGGAGATCTACCAGCGGTACGACGAGGCGTACGGATACTCCCAGACCCTCGGTCGGTCCACCGGGCAGGTGCTCGCGACCGTGCACCCCACGTTCCTGTACGAGCTCCTGTGGAACGTCCTGGTGGCCGTGGCGTTGGTGCTGATCGACCGCAGGTTCCGGCTCGGGCACGGCCGACTCTTCGCGCTCTATGTGGCCCTGTACTGCTTCGGGAGGTTCTGGGTCGAGCTGCTCCGTGCGGATGCGGCGACCGAGATCTTCGGGCTGCGCATCAACACCGTCGTCTCCGTCGTCGTCATGCTGGCCGCGCTGATCTACGTGTGGCGGGCACGCCGGGGCCGCGAGGACCCGTCCGAGCTGCGTGCTCCCGAGGACGTGACCGAGGAGTCCCCGGGGGACGCACCCCCGTTGGCCGGTCGTTGACGTCGCGTTCACCGGTCATCCCGGCGAGGGGTCTAGATTGGTACGGGTGAACCGTCGTACCAAGATCGTCTGCACCCTGGGTCCCGCCGTCGCCTCGGAGGCCGGCATCCGTGAACTCGTCGATGCCGGGATGAACGTCGCCCGGCTCAACTTCAGCCACGGGGACCATGCCGACCACGAAGCGAACTACCGCTGGGTCCGCCAGGCCTCGGACGAGTCGGGGCACGCCGTCGGTGTGCTCGCGGACCTCCAGGGCCCCAAGATCCGGCTCGGCCGCTTCATCGAGGGCCGCCACGAGTGGGCGGAGGGTGACATGGTCGCCATCACCGTGGCGGATGTGGAGGGGACCAAGGAGCGCGTGTCCACCACCTACAAGGGGCTGGCGGCCGATGCCCGCCCCGGCGACCGACTGCTCGTGGATGACGGCAACATCGGTCTGACCGTGCAGCGGGTCGAGGGTGACGACGTCCACTGCGTCGTCACCGAGGGCGGCACGGTCTCCAACAACAAGGGGGTGTCCCTGCCGGGGATGAACGTCTCGGTCCCGGCGCTGAGCGAGAAGGACGTCGCGGACCTCCGGTTCGCGCTGGACCTGGGCGTCGATTTCATCGCCCTGTCCTTCGTCCGGTCTCCGGCGGACGTCGACCTGGTGCACGCGATCATGGATGAGGTCGGCGTGCACGTCCCTGTGATCGCCAAGCTCGAGAAGCCCGAGGCCGTCAAGAATCTCGAATCCATCGTCCTGGCCTTCGACGCGATCATGGTCGCACGGGGCGACCTGGGCGTGGAGTTGCCACTGCAGGACGTGCCGCTGGTCCAGAAGCGGGCGATCCAGATCGCCCGGGAGAACGCGAAGCCGGTCATCGTGGCCACGCAGATGCTCGAGTCCATGATCACCAACTCCCGGCCCACCCGGGCGGAGGCGTCGGACGTCGCCAACGCCGTGCTCGACGGGGCCGACGCGGTGATGCTCTCGGGAGAGACCTCGGTGGGCAAGTACCCCATCGACGCGGTGCGGACCATGTCGTCGATCGCTCTCGCGGTGGAGTCCGATTCCACCGCCGCGCCGGACCTCGTCCACATCCCCCGGACCAAACGCGGGGTCATCTCCTACTCGGCGCGGGAGATCGGAGAGCGGTTGGGCGCCAAGGCGCTCGTCGCCGTGACCTCGACCGGGGACACGGTCCGCCGCCTCGCCCGGTTGCACAGTCACCTGCCGCTCATCGCCATCACCGGTGATCCGCGCATCCGGAGCCAGTTGGCTCTCACGTGGGGCACCGAGACGTTCCTGACCGACCGGGTCCACGAGACGGCGGAGCTCGTCAAGGTGACCGACGAACTGCTGCTCCCCCTCGAGGGGTACAACGAGGACGATCTCATCGTGATCGTCGCGGGCAACGTGCCGGGCGTCGAGGGGTCGACCAACTTCATCCTCGTACACCGGATGGGCGAGGCGGACCACTGATCACCTTCGGGTAACAACTCGGTAGCGCCGGTGGGCACCCGCTCACCGGCGCTTTCGACTCTATTCGTGCTTTTGACGTGACAGGGCCGAGATACATCTGTTACCTTTTTGGA
>NZ_JAALDV010000091.1:0-6165 GCF_014145045.1 Dietzia sp. DQ12-76 | reverse complement strand
TCCACCGGGGAAGCCGGTCGGCCCGCCGCTTCGCCCACGCACCGAACTCCGAGGTTTCCCCTGATGTCCGACGCCACTCGAATCACCTTCACCGAGCTCGCCGATCGACTCGGTGTGGCCGGCTCCGGCGCGACCGCCGGCCGCCACCGCGCAGCCCGGTCCGCGAGCGGGATGGGCCGCATCGTCGCCGGCGCAGTCGCCGGTGCCGCTTTCACCGGTGGCGTCGCGATGGCCGCAGCCCCCGCCGCCTCCGCCCAGTCCGCTGACATCGACGTGAACCAGATCGGCCAGATGGCCCAGGAGTTCGCCCAGGGCATCGGTCTGAACGAGCAGCAGCTGCGGGAGTACGCCCTCGATCCCGCGTTGTTCGGCTCGCTCGGTATCCCCGCCGGTGCGGTCGGCGGAGCCCATGCCCCGACCTTCGGCCCCATCACCTCGGGCTTCGGACCGCGGTGGGGAACCTTCCACAACGGCACGGACTTCGGCGCCCCGATCGGCACGCCCCTGTTCGCCGCCAAGTCCGGCACGGTCGTCGCCGCGGGGCCGGCCTCGGGCTACGGACTGTGGATCCGCATCCAGACCGACGACGGATACCTCCTCGAGTACGGCCACAACGACCAGAACTACGTCTCGGTGGGCCAGCGCGTCCATGCCGGTCAGGTCATCGGAACCGTGGGCAACCGCGGTTACTCGACCGGCCCGCACCTGCACTTCGGCGTGCGCAACCCGGCCGGCCAGTGGATCGACCCCGTGCCGTGGCTGCGTGCGCAGGGTGTCGCCGTCTGAGCGGACCTCCGAGCAGCCTGCTCGTCCCCCGGGGCCCCGGACACCGTGAGTGTCCGGGGCCTCGGCCGTCTGGCGGGAGGAAAGATGGCGGGATCTGCATGTGTGGCAGGGTGGGAGATGCCGGTGCCGGTCATCGCCCGACACCTGCCCGAGCTGTACTGATCTCGAGGAGAATCCGGAATGTCACAGACCGTCAAGGGCGTCATCGCCCGTAGCAAGGGCGCGGACGTCGAGCTGGTCGACGTGGTGGTCCCCGATCCGGGGCCGAACGACGTCGTCGTCCGCGTGCAGGCGTGCGGCGTCTGCCACACCGACCTGGCCTATCGCGACGGCGGCATCAATGACGAGTACCCCTTCCTGCTGGGCCACGAGGCCGCGGGGATCGTCGAGACCGTCGGTGACCGCGTCACTCATGTGGCCGAGGGCGATTTCGTGGTGCTGAACTGGCGAGCGGTGTGCGGTGAGTGCCGGGCCTGCAAGCGCGGGCAGCAGCAGTACTGTTTCGCCACCCACAACGCCTCGAGGAAGATGGCCCTCACCGACGGCACGGAGCTCACCCCCGCTCTCGGGATCGGCGCGTTCATCGACAAGACCCTGGTCCATGAGGGGCAGTGCACCAAGGTGGACCCCGCGGCCGACCCGGCCGTGGCGGGACTGCTGGGGTGCGGCGTGATGGCCGGCCTCGGTGCCGCGGTCAACACGGGCAATGTCACGCGGGGCCAGTCCGTGGCGGTCATCGGGTGTGGTGGTGTCGGCATCGCCGCGGTCGTGGGCGCACGTCTGGCGGGTGCGTCGACCATCGTGGCCGTGGACATCGATGACACCAAGCTCGAGTGGGCGCGCGACTTCGGTGCCACCCACGTGGTCAACTCCACCGGGGTGGACCCAGTGGCGGCCATCCAGGAGCTCACGGGCGGCGTCGGCGCCGATGTCGTGATCGACGCGGTCGGCCGGCCCGAAACGTACGAGCAGGCCTTCTACGCTCGTGATCTCGCCGGGACCGTGGTCCTGGTGGGGGTGCCCACGCCCGAGATGCGCCTGGAGATGCCGCTGTTGGACTTCTTCGGCCGCGGTGGTTCGCTGAAGTCCTCCTGGTACGGCGACTGCCTGCCGGAGCGCGATTTCCCGATGCTGGTGGATCTCCACCTGCAGGGTCGGCTCCCGCTCGAGAAGTTCGTCAGCGAGCGCATCGGCCTGGACGCGGTCGAGTCCGCGTTCGGTGCCATGAAGTCCGGTTCCGTCCTCCGATCGGTGGTGACCCTGTGAGCGAGACCCACACCAGTGCCGGTAATGCCGGTGGCCTGCGCATCGAGAAGGTCGTGACGAGCGGCGTGTTCGCCCTCGACGGAGGCGAGTGGGAGGTGGACAACAACATCTGGATCCTCGGCGACGACTCCGAGGTGTACGTCATCGACGCCGCCCACACCGCCCAGCCGATCATCGACGCGGTGGCCGGGCGCACGGTGAAGGGCATCCTGTGCTCGCACGCCCACAACGACCACATCACCGTGGCCCCGGAGCTGGCCCGGGAGCTCGACACCCGGGTCTTCGTCCATCCCGGTGACCAGATGCTGTGGGAGGAGACCCACCCGACGGTCGCCCACGAGGACCTCGAGGACGGGCAGACCTTCCAGATCGCCGGGACCGGGTTCACGGTCATGAACACCCCCGGTCACTCGCCGGGCTCGTGCGTCTTCCACGTCCCCGAGGCGGGCGTCCTGTTCTCCGGCGACACCCTGTTCTCCGGAGGGCCCGGCGCGACCGGTCGGTCGTACTCCGACTTCCCCACCATCATCACCTCGATCAGGGACCGCATCCTCACCCTGCCGGCCGAGACACTGGTCCATACCGGCCACGGCGACGGTACCAAGGTGGGTGAAGAGTCCCCGCATCTGGAGGAGTGGATCGCCCGGGGCAGCTGACCGGGCACGATGGGGGGGTGACGACGACGGACCGCGCCCCGGAGACGGATCTGCGCACCCCCTGGCACACACTGCCCACCGCGGAGGTGGTCTCCCGCCTCGGCGCGGGGTCGAACGGTCTGACCCGCGCCGAGGCGTCCCGTCGCCTCGCCGTGCACGGTCCCAACACCCTGCCGGTGGCGGCCGGGGTGCCGGCCTGGAGGCGGGTCCTGCGGCTGCTCCGCGACCCCATGATCATGGTTCTCGCGGTGGCCGCCGTGGTGAGCGCCGTGATCTCGCGCGAGTGGGAGACCCCGGTCGTCATCCTCCTGGTGGTGGTGCTCAACACAGTGCTGAACTACGTGCAGGAGACGCGGGCCGAGGAGAGCCTGGCGGCGTTGCGCGACATGGCGGTGCCGCACAGCCGGGTGGTGCGGGACGGCGGCGAGGTGGAGGTGGACAGCGCGGATCTCGTCCCGGGGGACGTCGTGGTGGTGGAATCCGGCGACAGGGTCCCCGCTGACGGACGCGTTCTCGAGGCGTCCCGGTTCCAGGTGGCGGAGTCGGCCCTGACCGGCGAGTCGGTCCCCGTGGACAAGACGGCGGGAGCGGTGGCCGCCGCGGACGCGCCGCTCGGTGACCGCACCGGCATGGTGTTCATGAACACCGAGGTCACCCGCGGTCGGGCTCGCGTAGTGGTCACGGGGACCGGTGAGCGCACGGAGATGGGGGCGATCGCCGAGCTGCTCGACGGGGCGGGCGGCGAGCAGACGCCGCTCCAACGGCGGATCGGGGTCCTGGCCCGGGTCCTCACCGTGATCGCGCTGGTCGTGGTGACGCTGGTGATGGGGATCGGACTGGTGCGCGGGCAGTCCTGGGAGGACATGCTCCTCAGTGCCGTCTCGCTCGCCGTGGCCACCATCCCGGAGGGCCTCACCGCCGTGGTGGCGTTCACCCTCGCGATGGGCGCCTCGAGGCTCGCCCGTGAGGGAGCGATCATCAAGAACCTCGCGGCGGTGGAGACCCTCGGGTCGACCAGCCACATCGCCACCGACAAGACCGGGACCCTCACCCTCAACGAGATGACCGTGACGCGGATCGTCGCGGGCGGTTCCGCCTACACCGTCACCGGGACCGGGTACGAGGCGACCGGCACGGTCCTGTCGTCCGATCCGGATGCCGTTCCGGACCTCCGGAGGGCGGCGGTCGCCATGACGCTGTGCAACGACGCGATCGTGACCGACGGCGAACTCGTCGGCGACCCCACCGAGGGCGCTCTCCTCGTGGCCGCCACCAAGTGCGGGCTCGACGTGGAGGGACTGCGTGCCGCCCGGCCCCGGGTGGCCCAGGTGCCCTTCGACTCCGACTACAGGTTCATGGCCACCGTCAACCGCTCACCGGGCGGGGGGCTCGCGCTCAGCGCCAAGGGCGCGACCGGTGCGCTGCTGCCCCGGTCGACCCACGTGTGGAACGGCACGGACGCCGTGGAGCTCACCGATGAGCTGCACGAGGCGATCCGTCTCGCGACCGATGAGCTGGCCGGACATGGGCTACGGACCCTGCTGGTCGCGGGGCGTCCGTTCAAGGACGGAACCGACGAGGTCGCAGTGGACGAGAGCAGGCTCCTCGACGAGGTGTGGGGGCTGACCGTGTTCGCGGTGGTGGGCATCGTCGACCCGCCCCGGCCCGAGGCCGCCGAGGCCATCCGGGTGGCGCGCGCGGCCGGGATCTCCGTCCACATGATCACCGGAGACCACCTCGTCACGGCCTCGTCGATCGCCCGCGACCTGGGGATCGAGGGGGAGGCGGTGCGAGGGGTCGATCTCGACGGACTCGACGACGACGAGCTGTGCGGGCGGGCTCCCGGAATGGGAGTCCTGGCCCGGGTGTCCCCGGAGCACAAGATCCGGATGGTCCGGGCGCTGCAGTCCGGCGGGGACGTGGTGGCCATGACCGGCGACGGCGTCAACGACGCGCCCGCGCTGAGTCAGGCGGACATCGGGATCGCGATGGGGATCACCGGCACCGACGTGTCCAAGGGCGCGGCCGACATGGTCCTCACCGACGACAACTTCACCACGATCGTCTCGGCCGTCGAACAGGGCCGCGGGATCTACGACAACATCGTCAAGTTCGTGAAGTTCCAGCTCACCACCGCGTGGGCGTTCGTGCTGGTGTTCCTCGCCAGCGGGCTGCTGGGTCTGCCCGCGGTGCCGTTCACCGCCCTGCAGGTCCTGCTGGTGAACATCGTCATGGACGGCCCGCCGGCCATGGCGCTGGGCGTGGAGCCCGTGGAGAAGAACGCGATGCGGCGGCCGCCCCGACCCGCCGACGAGCAGATCCTCACCCCGTCACGACTGGTACGGATCCTGTGGCTGGGCGTGGTCATGGCCACCGGGACACTGCTGGTCCTCGCGTTCGCGGAGACGATCTTCCCCGAACGCGCGGGCGTGCCGTTGTTCGCCACCACTCTCGCCTACGCCGCCTTCGTGTTCTTCCAGGTGTTCAACCTGATGAACGTCCGCTCCACGGACGGCTCGGTGTTCTCCCGGGACATGGCGCACAACGCCCCGATCTGGGTGGCCCTGGCGGCGGTCCCGCTGCTGTTGGTGGCCGTGGTCCAGGTGCCCTTCCTCCAGGGGATCTTCGACACCACCCCGTTGCACGCGGACGAGTGGTTGTTGGCGGTCGCGGTGGGCTCGTCGATCCTCTGGCTCGAGGAACTCCGGAAAGTCGTGGCGAGGTGGCGTGCTCGGCGGCAGGAGGGATCGGGCACGATGGTGGGGGTCTGACGCGCCCCTGTCGAGGGCGCCGCCACCGGCGATTCCGGCGGTCGCGATGTGGTCAGGCAGAGGAGGAGTCACGATCATGGGCAGGGTCACCGCCAGCAACACCATCGTCATCGAGGCGCCCGTCGCGGCCGTGACGGCCGCGATCGCGGACTACGCCCAGGTTCGTCCCCGGATCCAGCCCGAGCAGTTCACCGCGTACAGGTTGATCGAGGGCGGCCAGGGGCACGGCACCGTGGCGGCGTGGAACCTCCAGGCCACCAAGAAGCGCAGCCGGGACGTCAAGGCCACGGTGACCGTGGACGAGGCCGCGGCGCACTGGTCGCTGGTGGAGAAGGACGCCAACTCGTCCATGGCCACCACCTACACGGTCCGCGAGGCCACCGGGGGTGCGCTGGTGGAGATGACCACGTCGTGGGACGGGGCCGGGGGAGTGGGGGGGTTCTTCGAGCGGACCTTCGCCCCAGCCGGGCTCAAGCGGATCCAGCACCAGTTGTTGGCCAACCTCAAGGCGGACATCGAGGGGTAGGCCCCGCGTCAGCCCGGTGGGGTAGGCCCCGCGTCAGCGCGGTGGGGTGGGCCCCGCGTCAGCGCGGTGGGGTAGGCCCCGTGTCAGCGCTGTGGGGTAGGCCCCGCGTCAGCGGCCCTCGTCCGGCGTCGGCCTCGTCGTCGTTCCAGACCCCTCACGC
>NZ_JAALDV010000090.1:0-3953 GCF_014145045.1 Dietzia sp. DQ12-76 | reverse complement strand
CTCCTCGACTCCGGCGGCGGCCAGGGCCCCGAGGACGGCCAGGATCAACGCCGCGGCGAGCGGCCACCCCCTGGCCAGGACTGCCCGCCCGCGCCGGACGCGCCGCGTCATCCGCAACTCGGCTCTGTGACTCATGGGGCTCCTCACTCAGGCGTGCCCCTCATTCGTTCCTGATCCCGGGGCGGATGGGAGGAGGGTCTCGCCCGGGGATGTGGGCCGGTGGTGAGGATTCGCTCGCCTGACCCATCCGGTCCGGACAGGGGGCCGAACCACCCGGACACCCCACAGGAAGGACTTCCCGTGAACCATCCGCTCATCAACCGCCTCGCGACAGACGAACGGGTCCAACTGTTCTCGACTCTTCAGGACACCGGGCAGAGCCCCTACTACCGCACCATGCACTCCGGCACCGGCGCGACGAGCAACGTCCAGGGCGTCGACCGGATCATGCTCGGTTCCAACAACTATCTCGGCCTGGCCAGCCACCCCGAGGTCATCGAGGCCACCACCGAGGCGGTCCGCAGGTTCGGATCCGCGAGCACCGGCAGCCGACTGCTCAACGGGACGATGTCGCTGCACGAGGAACTGGAAGCGGAGATCGCGGACTGGTTCGGCACCGAGGACGCGCTGTGCTTCTCGACCGGGTACCAGACGAACCTCGGCACCCTGGGTGCCCTCGTCGGTGAGCGGGACGCGGTGGTCATCGACGAGTTCGCCCACGCCTCACTCCGCGACGGCCTGCGGATGGCGCGGACCACCGTCCACCCGTTCCACCACAATGATCTGGGCGCACTCGAAGAGGCCCTCATCGCGGCCCGCGGGTCCTCCCCGGAGCAGATCCTCGTCGTCGTCGACTCCCTCTACTCGATGGAGGGAAGCCTCGCCCCCCTGCCCGAGGTCGCGGAGCTGGCCCGTTCCTTCGGCGCCGCACTCATGGTCGACGAGGCGCACGCCATGGGACTGTTCGGCCCGACGCGGCGGGGCTGGGTCGAACAGACCGGGACGGCGGACGCCGTGGACGTGACCATGGCGTCGTTCTCCAAGTGTTCCGCCTCCTGCGGTGGGTTCATCACCGGTAGCTCCGAGCTCGTCACCGGACTCAGGGTCACGGCGCGGCCCATGATCTTCAGCACGTCCTCGGTCCCCGCCGCGACCGCATCCTCGCTGGCCTCGGTCCGGGTCATGCGGACCGAGGAGGGGGCCCGGCGGACCGAGGCGGTGCGCCGCAACTCGATCCTGCTGCGCGCAGAACTGGGCGGCAAGGGCCTGGAGTGCGGCTCCGGCCTCACCGGCGACGAGTGGTCGCCCATCGTGCCCGTCCCCGTCGGCGACGACCTCCGCGCGGTCCACGTGTGGAACCTGCTGCTCGAGCGGGGCGTGTACACCGGTGTCGCGGTCCATCCGGCGGTCCCGGCGACCGGGGCGATCCTCCGACTGTGCGTGACGGCGGACCACACGGAGGAACAGCTGGTCGAGGCCGCCGCGGCGATCGCCGACATCCTCGCCGCCACCCGGGAACTGTCCGCACTATGAGGGTGGTGCTGACCGGGGCCTCCGGAGACTTCGGCACGGCACTGCTGCGCGGGCTGATACTGCGGGACGAGGTCGACCGCGTGGTCGCGCTCGCCCGGTCGCCGTTGCGGGTCCGACACCCGAAGATCGACCGGCGGGCCGTCGACATCACCTCAGGCGACCTCGACGAGGTGGTCGCGGGCGCCGACGCTGTGATCCACTGCGCCTTCATGGTCGAGGAACCGCGCGACAAGGAGTCGGCGCGGATCGTCAACGTCGACGGGTCGCGACGGGTCCTGTACGCGGCCGAGTCCGCCGGTGCCCGGGTGTGCGTGATGACCTCGAGCATCAACGCCTACGGCCCCCGCGGGGGCGCCGAGGTGATCGATGAGACGGCGCCGATCGGCGCCGATGAGGACCACTACTACTTCCACCACAAGGCGCTCGTGGAGGAGGACGTCCGCCGGTGGCGACGGGGATCCGATGGCCGCATGGCGGTGGCGGTCCTGCGCCCGACGTACGTGGTGGGTCCCGACATGTCCAACTCCGGGCTGGACACCATGCGCTCTCGCGTCGTCCTGCACCCGAGCCCAGGGCGGTCCTACTTCCAGTTCCTGCACCAGGACGACCTCGTGGACGCCTACCTGCGGGTGATCCTCGCCGGCGTCGACGGGGAGTTCAACCTGGGTCCCGAGGGGGCCCTGACCGTCTCCCAACTGTGCCGGATGAACCGGTCCGTGTGCATCCCCGTGCCACTCGGTGCCGCCCGTCGCATGGCCGACCTCGGGTACCGGATGCGGTTGCTGCCCTTCTCCTCACACTGGGTGACCTGCGGAGAGCCGGTGACCACGTCACGACGACTCCGGGACGCCACCGGGTGGACTCCCCGATACGACTGCGCCGAGGCCGCCCGCCTGATGCTCACCGGGTGATCCGGACCCGAGCCCGTACCCACCCGACCGTGTACCGAAAGGACCCCCATGCTCCTCACCTCCGAGAACCAGACCCTCGACTCCTACGCCCCCGGATTGCGCGATCGCCTGTACGAGCACGGCCTGCTCACCAACGAGGGTGCCCGGAGCACCGCCGTGGCGGACTGGTCCGCCACCGGTGGGACCGGTCTGATCGTCCCCGCCGCGCTGGGCGGAGCGGGCGCGAGCGCGGTCGACGCGGTGCGGTTCCAGACCGCCATCGGCGCGGTCGCCCCCTCCCTCGCGGCCGCGACCACGATGCACCACCTGTCGTGCGCGACCCTCTTCGAGGCCGCCGAGGACGCCTCGCAGGACGAGCGCGACCTCATCAAGGCGCTGGTCGAGGGCGGCACCGTGATGGCCTCCGGTTTCTCCGAGGGGACCCCCGGGGGATCTGTGTTCCGTCCGACCATGGCCGCCCGCCGGGACGGTGACGACTACCTCCTCTCCGGCCGCAAGGCCCCCTGCAGTCTCTCGAGGTCCATGAGCCTCCTGGTGGCGAGCGCGCTGGTGGACGAGTCCGAGCGGGCCGTCGTCCTGGTCTTCGACGGGGCCGAGGGGCTTCATCGGGAGGAGTTCTGGAGAAGTCCCGTCCTCGCGGCAGCCGAGAGCGACGCACTGATCCTCGATGACGTCCGGGTCGGTGCCGACATGGTGTTCCTCACCTCCGAGAACGACCCCGACGATGTCCACGAGATGACCGGTTATCTGTGGTTCGGACTGCTCATCAGTTCCTGCTACCTCGGGGTCGCCACGCGGATGGTCGAGCGACTCACCGACCGCGACCGTCTCGATCCGAAGCTGTTCTCCTCGGCGCTCGCCGAGGTCGAGACCATGCGGACCGCTCTGCACGCCGTGGCCCGTGAGTTCGACGAGGGGGCCCGCGGCGGCGACATCTCGGCTCGCCTCGCGCTGGTCCGGTGGTCGATGCGCGACGCTCTCGTGAGGGTGCAGTCGATGGTCCGCGAGGCCGTGGGCGGGTTCGCCTACATGCAGGACCCTGAACTCGCCTACGCCTTCGAGGCCGTTCAGGTGTTCGGATATCACCCGCCGTCGCGGCGGGACACCGCGGACAGATTGGTGCAGTGGGCCCGCGGGGAGGACTTCCGCTACGTCTGACGATCCTGTCTCGGTGGGGCGAGGAACTGCTGGTCACCGGAAGTCCCGGCTGCGGCCGATCGCCATGCCCAGGTGGAGGCGTTCGATCTTGTCCGCCACCACGCTCACCGCGCCCGAGCGGTTCTCCACGGTACCGCGGACGATGAGCGCCGGGGCCGAGGAGACGATCGGGCGGTAGCGTGCCCACAGCCCCACCGAGCACACGATGTTGGTCATGCCCGTCTCGTCCTCGAGGCTGAGGAAGGTCACCCCCTCGGCGGTGGCCGGCCGCTGCCGGTGGGTGACCGCGCCGGCGACCTCCACCCGGCTGCCGTCGGGGACGTGCGCGAGCCCGGCGGTGGTGCACACCCC
>NZ_JAALDV010000089.1:0-6673 GCF_014145045.1 Dietzia sp. DQ12-76 | reverse complement strand
ACCGTCGGCACCGCCGTCGTGGCCGTCCGGGTTGGAGCCGCCGTCGGCGAGGCCTTCGCCCTCACCCTTCGTGTGCTGGGCGGAGCCGTCGGCACCGCCGTCGTGGCCGCCGGGGTTCGAACCGCCGTCGGCGACGCCCTCGCCCGAGTTGCCGGTGGTCGTCATGTCGTCGTCGTTGATAGCCATGTGCGATCCTCTCGTCGGCGCAGGCGCTGACCTGCGCGGATTCGTGCGGTGTCGCCACGTGCCCGGGCTGGCCCGGACACGATGGGGCTTGCCGTCCCCACTATGCCACCGGACCTGCACGGGGCACGACCGGTCGGAATCGTGCATCGGCTCGCCTCCGCACCCCGGCCCGCGGTGAGGACCAATCACGCCGCTGCTACTTCCCGCGGCTGGCCTTGCGGTAGCTCACGACCGACCCGATCATCCCGGCTACCGCACCGATCATCCCGCCGATCACGGCGCCCTGTGCCGCCCCGCCGAGCGGACCCTCCCCGGGTGTCAGCGTGACGGACGGGGTCGGCAGGAGCGGCTGACCAGCGAAGACGGTGAAGGTCATCGCGGCGAAGACCAGGGCGACGAGCGCGCACCCGCCGACCATGGTCACCATCGCCGACCTGGCCCCGGACCGCTCGACGAGAGCGTTGAGGTGGACACCCCGCCGCCGCGCATACCACTGGGTCGCCGCCGCGGGCAGGATGGTGAGCACAAGGAGCACCGTCGGGAGCAGGATCAGGCCGAACGCCGCCGAGACGACGGCTCCCGCCAATCCCGCGTACAGCCCGATGGTCAGGCCGAACGAACTCGCCTCCATGAAGACCGTGCGCTCCCGCTCATCGCCGTACACCGGGCTGTCGAGGTTCATCACCCGGTCCGACCACCGGTCGAACACGCTGTCACGCTGAGTCATCGGGGTTCCTCCTCCAGAATGAATAGCTCTTCGACCGACCGTTCCAGGACCCGCGCGATGCGAATCGCCAAGTACACCGACGGCGAGTAGTCGCCCCGCTCGACCGCGATGATCGTCTGCCTGCTGACTCCCACCGCCTCGGCGAGCTCCGCCTGGGTGACCCGCTTCTCTTTGCGGTACTCCCTGACCGGGTTCGGCCCGGTCACGTCGGACTCCCGAACTGCCATGGCCCGATGTTAAGCAGGCTTGACTTCTAGTGTCAAGAGTAGTTGACCCGGGCCCGGGCCTCGGTCACCCGCGCGCGGCTCGCAGTGCCGCCGAGATCCGGAGGGCGGCCCGCGTGACGTGCGCGATCTTGGCCTCGAGGATCTCGCCGGAGAAGTTCTCGGAGCGACCCCCGATGCTGATCGACCCCAGCACGGACCCGTCGTCGTCGAGGATCGGCGCGGCGACGGCGGACACCCCCTCGAGGAAGTCGGACTCGCTGAGCGAGTAACCGGCGGCGCGCACCTCGTCGAGGTGGGCGATCAGCTCGCCCGGCTCGTGCACCGTACGGGAGGTGTAGGTGTGCAGGCCCGGCCGGATCCACGCGTTCCGCAGCTGCGGGGAGTGGGCCAGCATCGCGACCGGGCCGGCGGCGGCGTGGTACGGCAGGACGGTCCCGATGTTGATCCCGGCGACGACGAGGCTTCCGCTCCCCTCCACCTTGTCGATGCACACGGCGCCCTCCTCCGCCGGGACCATGAGGTACGCGGTATCGCCGAACTCCGCGACCAGCCCCGTCAGGAACGACCGGGCGGCCGAGCGGATGTCCAGGTCCGCCAGGGCCGACGCCCCGATCTCGAACAGTCGCACGGTCACCCGGTAGCCGCCCTCGGGCGTGCGATCGACCCACCCCGCGTGGATGAGGGTCGCCATGAGCCGGTGCACGGTCGTCTTGTTCATGCCGCTGACCTCGGTCAGCTCGGTGAGCGTCCACGTGGAGCGGTCGGCGCCGAAGTGGTCGAGGAGCGCGCAGGCCTTGAGAAGGGCACCCACCAGTTCCCTGCTCTGCGATGCGTCGGATGCGGGCGACGGCGGCCTGGGCGGACTGGGCACGGCGAGGTCCTGTTCTGTCCGGGGTGTCGGGTGGTCCCGCCATCGTAGGCAGCCGGCCGCGGTTCCACCCCGACCGCCCGCGCTTGACATGTGACGCGGACCACGTTTAGTTTCGTACCGCATTACGAAATGCGTTCCGCTATACGAAATGGAGGTGAGCGGCATGACATCGCCCACCCTGAAGGACCTCACCTCGGACAGGCTCGTGTACGCGCCGGGGGTCTGGGACGGACTGACGGCGCGACTGGCAGAGCAGGCCGGCTTCGACGCACTGTGCGCCTCCGGCTTCGCGATCTCCGCCGCCCTCGGGCTCCCCGACGCCGAGCTCTACACGATGAGCGAGAACCTCACCGCGATCCGCACCATCACCGCCGCCTCCGCACTCCCGGTGGTCGCCGACATCGACACCGGCTACGGCAACGCCGTCAACGCCGCCCGCACGGCGACGATGTTCGTCAAGGCCGGCGTACAGGGCATGTTCATGGAGGACCAGGTCTCCCCCAAGTCGTGCCCGATCTGCGTGGGCGAACCCGTCGACCTGATCCCCGTCCCCGAGGCGGTGGGCAAGATTCGCGCCGTCCGCGACACCACCCCGGACGACGTCCTGCTGATCGCCCGAACGGACGCCACCGGCGAGGAGGCCCTCCGGCGCGGCCGGGCCTACGTCGAGGCCGGCGCCGACATGATCATGCCGGTCACCAAGACCTTCAGCACCGTGGAGGAATGGCAGCGCTGCCACTCCGAGGTCGGCGTCCCCCTCATGGCCACGCTGACCGCGTCCACCTGGACGGAGCGGGAGTTCACCCCCGAGGTCCTGGACCAGATCGGCGTGCGACTGGCGCTGCTGCCCACCCAACTGCTCATGGCCGCCACCGGTGCCGGCCGGACCGTGCTGGGTCGCCTCGCGGCGGGTGAACCTCCGGCCGAGGTGAGCGCGGACGCGATGGCCCACCACGAGTTCGTCGAAATGATCGGTTTCCCCGAGATCGAGGCGATGCAGAACGAGTACCTACCCGCGAAGGGGGCGTGACCGATGGGCTTCACGATCGCCGAGAAGATCCTCGCCAGGGCCACCGACCATCCCACCGTGCGCGCCGGGGAGAACCACGCCGTCCGGCCCTCGCGGATGATCGCCTACGACTTCCCCGGGTACACCGACGTCATGTTCCGGCAGATGCACGAGGACTTCGGCATCACCACGCTCGAGGACCCCGGCCGGTACGTCGTCTTTATCGACCACATGCTCACCAGGAAGGACCAGCGGGAGACCGAGGTCCACACCGTGACCCGGGAGTGGTGCGAGTTCTACGGCATCGAACTCCACGAGGCCGAGGGGATCGGCCACCAGCTGACCGCTGAGCTCGGCCTGGCGACCCCCGGCGACTTCCTGGTCCACTTCGACGGCCACATCAGCGGGGTGGGCGCCTTCAACGCCCTCGGCTGGGGGATCCGACGCGACCTCATCGAGGCATGGGTCACCGGGCAGGTGCACGTCGACATCCCCCGGACCACCCGGTTCGAGCTCACGGGGACGTTCCCGGACGGGGTCGACAGTCGCGATCTGGTCCACACCATCATCGAGCTGGTGGGCGCCGACGGATGCGCCCACCAGGTCATGGAGTTCGGCGGTCCGGGCGCCCGCGACATGGCGATCGACCACCGACAGGGCCTGTGCGGGATGGCGATGTTCACCGGGGCGGTGTCGGCGATCTTCGAGCCCGACGACGTCTCGATCGCCTACGCCACCGAGGTCGCTCGCGGAGAGTTCGACCCCGTCTATCCCGACGCCGACGCCACCTACGCCGCGCGCCACAGCATCGACCTGTCGACGCTGGTGCCCCGCGTCGTCCGGCCGGGCTCGGCGCGCGTGGCCAACACCTCGACGGCGGCCGAACTCGAGGGCACGCCCATCACCCGCGCCTTCATCGGGTCGTGTGCCAGCGGACGGATCGAGGATCTCCGGGCGGCCGCCCTCGTGCTCGACGGGCGGAAGGTCGCACCGACGGTCGAGCTCAACATCGTCCCGACGTCCAAGAAGGTGTTCGCCCAGGCCGAGGCGGAGGGGATCCTCGACGTCCTGCGCACCGCCGGGGCGACGATCGCCGAGTCCAGCTGCGACTTCTGCTTCGGCTACCAACAACCCCTCCAGCCCGACGAGAACTGCATCTCCACCGGCGTCCTCAACATCACCGGCCGGATGGGCAGTCCCGAGGCGAACATCTACATGGGTTCGCCTTACACCGTCGCCGCCAGTGCGATCACCGGCACCATCGGGGAGGCGTCCCGATGAGCGCGTACCCGCCGCCGCCCGACGTCATCACCGGCCGCGTCGCCTGGGTCTTCGGGGACGACTTCGACATCGATCTCGTGGTGGGCGTGGCCAACATCAAGACCTACGACCGCGAGCTGTTGCGGGCGGCCTGCATGCAGGACTTCGACCCCGGCTTCGCCGAGCGCGTCCGGCCCGGCGACATCGTCGTGGGGGGCCGGAACTTCGGCTACGGCCACCCGCACTACCCGCCGATGATCGCCCTCCGGGACCTCGGGATCGCCGCGGTCGTCGCCGAATCGTTCTCCCCCGGCTTCTGGCGCGGCGAGACCTTCAACGGCATGCCCCTGATCACCATCCCGGGGGTCACCGCGGCGGTCTCGCGCGGCGACGAGGTCACGCTCGACTGGCGCACCGCGACCCTGGAAGCCGCCACCGGCACCCGGATCACGGGCACCCCGCCCAACCCTCGTACCGTCGCGATCATCGAGGCCGGCAGCTCGTACGACCTGCTACTGGCCGAGCACGCCCCCGCGCGGACCTGAACCCCCTTCCACTGCTCCACCTCACCGCCCCCTGCCTGCCCCTCCTGACCGACAAGGACGCGACACCATGACCGAGGTACATCAGCCGCAGCA
Source organism: Dietzia sp. DQ12-76 (assembly GCF_014145045.1). NCBI lineage: Bacteria > Bacillati > Actinomycetota > Actinomycetes > Mycobacteriales > Dietziaceae > Dietzia > Dietzia sp. DQ12-76. The sequence continues at coordinate 1,755 of NZ_JAALDV010000089.1, read as the reverse complement.
CCACGCAGCAGCGGCACCACCTGACGCCGACCACCCCACGGCGGAGTCGACACGGCGCACCCCCGACCCCAGGCTCACCCGCCGGGCCGCGCTCGCGGGCGGGGTCGGCACGCTCATCGAGTACTACGACTTCGCCGTCTACGGGTTCCTGGCGGTCTTCATCGCCCCGCTCTTCTTCCCCTCGCAGGACCCCGCGGCGTCGATCCTGTCGACCCTGGCCGTCTTCGGTGTCGCCTACGTGGCCCGGCCGGTCGGCGGGATCTTCTTCGGTCGCCTCGGTGACCGCATCGGCCGCCGGACGGCGCTCATCGCCAGCGTCGTGGCCATGGGCGTGGCCAGCGGCATCCTCGGAATGCTCCCGACCCACGCCGCCATCGGCGTCGCCGCACCGATCCTGCTCGTCCTGGTCCGCCTGGCACAGGGCTTCTCCGCCGGCGGCGAGATCGGTGGCGCGGCGACCTACATCGCCGAAACCGTGCCCGCCGGCCGACGGGGCTTCTTCGGTTCCTTCACCCCGATCGGCGCCACGCTCGGGTTCGCGGTGGCCGCCGCCGTCGTCGGCCTGGTCACCCTGCTCGTCGGCGAGGAGGCCATGTCCTCGTGGGGCTGGCGCATCCCGTTCCTCCTCGCCCTCCCCCTGGCCTTCGTGTGCCTGCGCATCAGGATGAAGCTCGAGGACACACCCGAGTTCGAGGCGATGGCCAAGAAGAAGGAGGTCGTCAAGAACCCCCTCCTCGGTGTCCTGCGCGACCACCCCTGGTCCGTGGCCAAGGTCGTCGGCGTCGCGGTGGCCATGAACGGCTCCGGCTACATCGCCCTGACCTACTTCAGCGTCTACCTCACCAACGATCTCGGATTCGGCAAGAGCGCCGTCTACTGGACCTCCGCCATCGCGATCGCCTGCGCGTGCGCCACCTTCCCGATCAGCGGCGCCCTCACCGACCGCTTCGGCCGCAAGCCCGTGCTGGTCGCCGGGTACCTGTCCTACATCGTCATCGCGGTTCCGGTGTTCATGCTGCTCGGCGCCACACAGAGCATCCTCGTGGTGGGTCTGGTGTACTTCGTCTACATGGTGCTCAACGGCGTGGTCCAGGTTCCCGCGTTCCCGTTGTTCACCGAGCTCTTCGGCCGACGCGTCCGCTACACCGGCGTCGCCCTGGGCTTCAACATCGGCACCATCATCGCCGGCGGGACCGCCCCGTACTTCGCCGCCCAGCTCGTCGCCTGGACCGGCAGCGGCATGGCGCCCGCATACTGGGTGATCGGGGTCTGCCTGATCGGGCTCCTCACCGTGTCCACCATCACCGAGACGGGAAAGAAGGCCCTGCCGACATGAGCCCCACCCCGGGCGACGCCACCGGCCTGCGTGTGGCCGTCGAGCCGACCCGCGACCCCCACCTCGTCGACGCGGTGGAGGGCGCGGGCGGCTCGGTGGTGTCTCTGGACGAGGCCAGGATCCTGGTGTGGATCGGGGGTCCTGACGGTTTCCCCGCGCTTCCCGACCACGTCGAGTGGGTGGCGCTGAGCACCGCGGGAATCGAGCACTTCGTCGCCGCCGGACTACTCGACGACCGCCGGACCTGGACCAACGCCTCCGGCTTCTACGCCCGTGGAGTCGCCGAGCACGCACTCGCCCTGCTTCTCGCGGGCACCCGCCAAGTCGTCCGGTCGGCCCACACCCGCTGGGCCAAGGCCGCCGTCGACCCCGCCGTCCGCACCCTCCGCGGCGCCTCGGTCGCGATCATCGGCGCCGGC
>NZ_JAALDV010000008.1:0-1838 GCF_014145045.1 Dietzia sp. DQ12-76 | reverse complement strand
GCCGTCGAGGTCTTGCGCGAGAAGGGGCCGGGCGGCCTCGCGGTCCGGGCGGTGGCGGCCAAGGCCGGCGTCGCCCCGGCCACCGCGTACACCTACTTCTCCTCCAAGGGCCACCTCATCGCGGAGGTGTTCTGGCGACGCCTCCGCGACCACGTCACCGAGGGCGCCTCGGCCGGCACCACGGTGGACAGGGTGGTGGCGGTCCTGCGCGATGTCGCGCTGCTGGTGGCGGACGAACCCGAGCTCTCCTCGGCGGTCACCGCGGCCCTCCTGGGCGACGATCCGGAGGTGTCCCACCTGAGGATCCGGATCGGTGCCGACATCCGTCGGCGTCTGACGGCCGCGCTGGGTGATGAGGCCGACGACGAGGTGATCGACGCCCTGGAGATGGTCTACGCCGGCGCGCTCGTCCGCGCAGGCATGGGCTACGGCTCCTACTCCGACATGGCGGACGCCATCGAGTCCGCCGCCCGACTCATCCTGAGGTGACCCCGAGACATGACCACCGCGACACCCGCCCCGCTCGTGTTCAGCCCGTACGACTACGCGGTCCACGAGGACCCGTACCCGTTCTACGCCCGGTTGCGCGCCGAGGCGCCCGTGTACCACAACCCGGACCTCGACTTCTGGGCGCTGAGCAAGCATGCCGACGTCCGTGAGGCGTTCCGCGCACCCGACGTGTTCTCCAACTCCCTGGGGGTCTCCCTCGACCCCGCGGCGTACGGTCGGCACGCCTACAAGACCATGTCCTTCCTGGCGATGGACGACCCCAGGCACGCGCGACTGCGCAAACTCGTGAGCAAGGGCTTCACCTCCCGGAGGGTCGACGCGCTCTCGGAGGGAATCGCGCGGATCTCCCGTCGGTACTGGGACGAATGCCTGGCCAAGTCCCGCGACGGCGGCGAGTTCGACTTCGTCCAGGACTACGCGGGCAAGCTGCCGATGGACGTCATCTCGGACCTGATGGGAGTGCCCGAGTCGGACCGCGACGAGCTCCGCCGGCTCGCAGACCTGGTCATGCACCGCGAGGAGGGCGGTCAGGACGTGCCCGAGGACTCGATGGTCGCGGCCCTCGACCTCATCACCTACTACCAGGGCATGGTCGCCGAGCGGCGTGAGGAGCGGACCGAGGACCTGACCTCGGCGCTGATCGACGCCGAGATCGACGGGGAGAAGCTCGACGAGGACGAGATCCTGTCCTTCCTCTTCCTCATGGTGGTGGCGGGCAACGAGACCACCACCAAGCTGCTCGCCAACGCGATGTTCTGGGGGCACCGGAACCCGGACCAGGCGCAGCTGGTGATCGACGCCCCGGAGCGGGTGAGCGACTGGGTCGAGGAGACGCTGCGCTACGACACGTCGAGCCAGTTGGTCCTGCGCACGACGATGCAGGACGTCACGGTCCGCGGCGTCACCATCCCCGCAGACCAGAAGGTGCTCCTGCTCATCGGCGCGGCCAACCGCGACGAGGAGGTCTTCGACGACGCCGACACCTTCCGTCTCGGTCGCGACACCTCCGCCAGTCTGAGCTTCGGGCAGGGACCACACTTCTGCCTGGGAGCGCACCTCGCGAGGCTCGAGGGGCGGATCGCGCTCGACCAGATCTCACGGTCGATCACGGGGTACGAGATCCTCCCCGGCGCCGAGCGCGTGCACTCGTCCAACGTGCGCGGCTTCGCGCACCTGCCCATGCGTGTCGAGGTCAGGCGCTGATGAGTCTGAAGTTCCCCCCGCAGCCGGACGCGTCCGAGCGCCCCGCGCTCGTCACTGGCGCCTCCTCGGGGATCGGTCGCGCCACCGCGGAGGCGCTGGCGGCGCTCGGGCACCCCGTGGTCGTG
>NZ_JAALDV010000088.1:0-1183 GCF_014145045.1 Dietzia sp. DQ12-76 | reverse complement strand
GGGTGCGCGACCCATCGCCACTGGCCGGTCCGCCGCGATGAGGTCATGGCGACCATGCTGGCACAGCCCGCGCGGCTCGCGGTGACACCGCCGGGGCGTAGCCGTGGCGGGGCGGCGGCGGTCAGTCCCAACTGTCGACGTGGCGCATCAGTGGCAGCGCCTTCCGCTGGATCCGGCCCATCCGGGAGTGGATCACGTCGAGGGTCTCGATCGCCTCGGCCACATAGGGCCCCTTGTTGAGCATCACGCACTCGGACCTCTGCGCGGACCCGGCGTCGGAGATCTCCGCGCGCGACGGGATCCCGGTCTTCGCCAACGACTCCAGCACCTGCGTCGCCAGGACGACGGGGACGCGGGCCGCCTGGCACATCAGCGTGATGTTGCGCGGAATCTCCGAGAGCGACTCGAAACCCATCTCGACGGCGAGGTCACCGCGGGCGATCATCACACCGATCCGCTCGTGACGCATCGCCTCCAGCAGCAGGTCCGGTAGCGCCCGGTACGCCTGCCGGGTCTCGATCTTGAGGAGCAGTCCCAGCTCCCGCCCCGACTCCGAGGCCGCGGATTCCAGGGCCTCGACCGCGTCGGCGACGTCCCTTCTGGTCCGCACGAACGACAGCGCCACGAGATCGGCGTGTCGGGACGCGAAGTCGAGACTCTGTCGGTCCTCCTCGGTCAGCGCGGGGGTGTCCATCTCCAGTCCCGGGACATTGATCCCCTTCTCCGACCCCAGCCAGCGGCCACCCTCCCGGCAGCGCACCACCTCCAGCCTGGCCCAGGGGGCGTCCGTGGCACCCGGGGTGGCGGTCTCGACGACCTCTGCGGAGATCACCCCGTCGTCGAACAGGACGCGGTCACCCACCGCCAGCGCCTCCACGACCGCGGGAAGCGCACATCCCAGTCGGATCTCCGCACCGGACCGCGGTGGATCCACCGGTTCCATGTCCACGGTGAGCAGGATCCGGTCCCCGGAGTGGACGCGAATCCGCTGGGGCACCGCAGGGATGCCGCGGACCCTGGTGCGCTCGAAGTCGCAGTCGATCAGCGTGCCGTCGCGCACCCACGCGTTGCGATCACCCTCCGCGAGGACTCCACCGTCATCCACGGACACCACGGTGAAGCGTCGACGCAGCCGCCGTGCATCGGGGACCTCGATCACGTCCCCGGGCCTCCGGCCCGCGAG
>NZ_JAALDV010000087.1:0-9606 GCF_014145045.1 Dietzia sp. DQ12-76 | reverse complement strand
GGCGTGAGGGCGCGGCGGGCGGTGGCGGGCGCGGGTCGCGAGGTGCCCCGTGCGAGACTGGCATCACAGTTCCGCGCCATCACCTGGAGGGTCCATGACCGACGCCGCCGACACGCTCGAGCAGATCCTCGACGACCGCTACAGCTGCCGAGGGTTCACGTCCCAGCCCGTCCCCGACGAGACGATCGACCGGATCCTGCAGATGGCCCAGCGCACGGCCTCGTGGTGCAACTCCCAGGCATGGCAGGTCGACCTGGTGAGCGGGTCGGCGACCTCCGGGTTCGCCGCGCACCTCACCGAGTACGTGATGAACAACGGCATGCGATCGGATCTGCCGGCACCTGAGCGCTACGACGGCGTGTACGGCGAGCGCCGGCGGGAGAGCGGGTACGGCCTCTACACCGCGCTGGGCATCGAGCGCTCCGACAAGGAGGCGCGCCTGACGCAGATGTTGGAGAACTACCGGTTCTTCGGCGCCCCACACGTCGCGGTGATCACCTCGGACGCGGGCCTGGGCACCTATGGCGCGGTGGACTGTGGGGGCTACGTGGCGACGTTCCTGGCGGCGGCGTCCTCACTCGGCGTGGCCACGTGCGCCCAGGCCGCCCTCGCGCTGTACTCCGACGGGGTCCGCGAGTACCTGAGAATCAGCGACGACCGGATGATCGTGTGCGGCATCTCCTTCGGGTACGCCGACCCGGAGCACCCGGCCAACACCTTCCGGGCCGGCCGCGCGGACCTCACCGACGTGGTCCGCCGCCACGGCTGACGGGTTCCGGGCGGGCTCGGTGGTCCGCCGCCACGGGTGAGCGGGGCCGGTGGTCCGCCGCCACGGCTGACCAGGTTCCGGGCGGGCCCGGTCCGTCAGTAGAGTTCGCGGTTCTTGGGCTTGCCCGAGATGGCCTGGCGCACCTGGTTCCCCTTGTAGATCGCGACTATCCCCGCGAGTATCGCCACCACGGTGAAGAACGAACTGGCGAACAACGCGATCGGCAGCGCCACCACGGTCACGCCCAGCGCGATCGCCGTGGTGCGGGCATCCTTGCGCACCTGCTGCTTCTGGGCCTCGATCGAGTTCGGTTGGTAGGGCTGCATGCTCATGATGTCAGGATTCCACATCTCGCAGCCGCGCCGCGTTCTCGGTGGTCGCCACCCCGGCGGGCTCCCATTCGACGCCACCGGACGTCCGGGTAGCCAGGATCGGACCCAGCACCTCGAGGTCACCGGCCACCGTCAGTTCGACCCGCCCGCCGTAGTCCACGCCGAGCACCTGCGCCCCCGCTGCGCGAACGGCTCCTTCGAGGCCCCCTGCCAGTGAGTGGTCGACCTCGGCCCGCCACGTCTGGGTTCGTGTCACCTCCACGATCCGACCCGCCCGCCACGCCTCGTCGACCGCGGACGACACCGCGGAGCCGTACGCCCGGACCAGCCCGCCCGTACCGAGTCGCGTTCCGCCGAACCACCGCACGACCACCGCCCCGACCCCTGTCACCCGACTTCCGCGGAGTACCTCCAACATGGGGGTGCCGGCGGTTCCGGAGGGTTCGCCGTCGTCGTTCGAGCGCTCGATCCGGCTGGACCCGGGGACGTCCACCAGGAACGCGCTGCAGTGATGGCGCGCGTCCGGGTGGGCGCGACGGAGGTCGGAGATCAGGTCACGGGCGGCGGCCTCGTCGTCACACCTCCTCAACACCGCGAGAAACCTCGAGCGCCTCTCCTCGTACGTGCCCGTGACGTCCGGGCCGGCGGACAGCCTGAGCACACGAGTCGCGGAGTCGGTCATCGGACCAGTATCGCCGCGCCGCCCCCGCTCGCCCACATTCCCTACCCTGGGGGTGTGACCTCCGCGAGCAGTGACACCTTCTCCGTCTGGGCGCCGACAGCCGAAGCCGTCGGTCTGGTCCTGGACTCCGCCGACGCCGATCCTTTTCCCATGACCCGCGCTGCCGACGGCTGGTGGTCCTCGACCGTCGTGCGGGAGCAGGGCAGGGACTACGGGTTCGTGGTGACGGGCGACGACGGCCAGACGAGCGATCCGCGTCCCGACCCGCGGTCGCCGCGCCAGCCGCACGGCGTGCACGGACTCTCACGGGTGCACCGGGTGGACGCCACCCGCTGGTCAGACGCGCACTGGACCGGTCGCCAACTGGCGGGGTCGGTCCTGTACGAGATGCACGTGGGCACCTTCTCCCCCGGCGGCACTCTGACCAGCGCGATAGATCACCTCGACGACCTGGTGGAGCTGGGCGTCGACATGGTCGAGGTGATGCCCGTGGGTGCGTTCAACGGGGAGTACGGCTGGGGTTACGACGGGGTGGCGTGGTTCGCCGTGCACGAGCCGTACGGCGGCCCGGACGCGTTCCAGCAGTTCGTGGACGCCTGCCACGCCCGCGGGCTCGGCGTCTGCCTGGACGTGGTCTACAACCACCTGGGCCCGTCCGGGAACTACCTCCCGGAGTTCGGCCCGTACCTGTCCGCGGCCGACGGACCGTGGGGGTCGGGGCTCAATCTCGACGGACCGCACTCGGGCGAGGTGCGTCGGTACATCATCGACAACGCCCTGCGCTGGTTCGACGAGTTCCACGTGGACGCCCTGCGGTTGGACGCGGTCCACGCCCTGCACGACGGCTCGGCCGTGCACCTGCTCGAGCAGTTGGCGGTGGAGGTGGAGTCCCTCTCCGCCCACCTCGGACGACCGTTGTCCCTGATCGCGGAGTCGGACCAGAACGACCCGCGGCTGGTCACCGCGCGCGAGGGCGGCGGGCTGGGCCTCACCGGGCAGTGGGACGACGACGTGCACCACGCCGTCCACGCCGCGGTCTCCGGGGAACGCCAGGGCTACTACGCGGATTTCGGCTCCCTCGAGGCGTTACGTCAGGTGCTCACCGGGGCCTTCCTGCACGCGGGGACATGGTCGGCGTTCCGGGGCCGGGTCCACGGCCGCCCGCTGGACGTCGAACGGGTGCCGGGCAGCCGCTTCGTCGCCTACACCCTGACCCACGACCAGGTGGGCAACCGCGCCGCGGGCGACCGGCCGTCGGTGAACCTCACCCCGGCCCAGCAGCTGGCCAAGGCCGCGATCATCCTGTGCTCCCCCTTCACCCCGATGTTGTTCCAGGGCGAGGAGTGGGGCGCCCGGACCCCGTTCTGCTTCTTCGCCTCGCACCCCGAACCCGACCTCGCCGAGGCCGTGCGCCGGGGACGGACCCGCGAGTTCGCCGAGATGGGATGGGACCCGGCCACCGTGGCCGACCCCCAGGACCCGGAGACGTTCCGGCGGTCGGTGCTGGACCGGTCCGAGCAGTCCGAGGACCAGCACGCCGGGATCCTGCGCGGGTACCGTGCGCTCATCGCGCTACGGCGGGCCGAACCCGAGCTCAGCGATCCGTGGCTCGGTGCGGTGCGCGTGCGGTGCGGGGTCGAAGCCGACGACGGCCGCTGGTTGATCGTCCACCGCGGCTCTCTGGCGTTGGTGGTGAACCTCGGAACCGAACCGAGCAGGGTCCCGGTCACCGGCGACGAGGTGCTCACTTCGGGAGCGGTGGTCGACCATGACTCGGTCTTCTGTCAGGCCTTCGGATTCGCGGTGGTGCGCACCCACACGGTGACGGGGTAGACCGGGCTCAGGTCAGGTACTCGTACGCCGCGGTTCCGGGCTCGAGCCGCTCGCAGTCGATACGCGAGGCGTCCATGCGTTCGAGCAGTGAATGCAGACCGGTGGCCGAGCCGAGTTCGATGCCCACGAGGGCGGCCCCGTACTCGCGGTTGTTCCTCTTGAGGTATTCGAACTGCGTGATGTCGTCCTCCGGCCCCAGCACCTCGTCGAGGAACCGACGCAGCTGACCGGGTTCCTGGGGGAACTTGACCAGGAAGTAGTGCTTGAGGCCCTGGTGGACCAACGACCGTTCGATGATCTCGCTGTACCGCGAGACGTCGTTGTTGCCTCCCGAGATGATGCAGACGACCGTCGCACCCTCCTCGATGTCGAGCTGGTCCAGCGCGGTGACCGCCAACGCGCCGGCGGGCTCGGCGATGATCCCCTCGTTCTGGTACAGCTCCAGCATCGCGGTGCACACCGCGCCCTCGTCCACCGTGAGGACCTGGATCCGCTCGGTCATCGAGGAGATCACCCCGAACGGGAAATCGCCGAGCCGGGCCACTGACGCGCCGTCGACGAAGGTGTCGACGGTGTCCAGGGTCACCGGTTCCCCCGCTTCCAGGGCCCTGGTCAGCGACGGGGCCCCCGCGGGTTCCACCGCGATGACCTTGCAGTCAGGGGCGTACTCCGCCAGGTAGGTCGCGAGCCCGCCCACCAGTCCGCCACCGCCGACGGGCACGACCACCGCGTCGGGGACGCTGTCGAGTTGCGCCAGTATCTCCGCCGCGATGGTCCCCTGGCCGGCCATGGTGTCCGGATGGTCGAACGGCGGGACCATCGTCGCGCCCGTCCGCTCGGCGTCCGCGCGGGCGGCGGCCTGAGCCGCGTCGAAATTGACGCCGGTGACCACCAGCTCCACCCAGTTGCGTCCGTGGGCGAGGATCCGGTCGCGCTTTTGTTTGGGGGTGTTGGTGGGAACGTAGATGCGGCCGTTGATCCCCAGGCTCCGGCAGGCGAAGGCGACGCCCTGGGCGTGGTTACCCGCACTCGCGGTCACCACTCCGGCGCTTCGCTCGTCACCGGTCAGCTGCGACATCAGGTTGTACGCACCACGGATCTTGTACGACCGGACCGCCTGCTGGTCCTCGCGCTTGAGCAGGATCGTCGCACCGGTCTGCTCACTCAACCGCTCGCTCTGGTGCAGCTCGCTGGCGAGGATCACATCGCCGATGCGGCGGGCAGCGGTGTCGATGTCGTCGGGGGTCACGACCTGGGTCGCGGCGGAGTCGGTCACGGTCACGACGACCAGTGTCCCACCGCGCGGTCTGTCACCGCCAACTGGTCATCCGGTGAGGCAGCCCGGCCCGAGGAGCGCCTTGAGATCCCCCATGAGCGAAGACGATGTCTCGACCCGCAGATGGTCGTCCAACCGCAACACCGTGGACGACGTCCCGTTGACCAACCGCAGGTGGACGTCCGAGGGACCGGGGTGCCGCCCGAGGACCTGCTTGAGGGCGGTGACCGTCTCGATGGTGCACATCTTCGTGGGCAACGTCAGCGCCAGCGGGGCGCCGTTGCCACCCACGACCAGGTCCGGCACCTCGAGGGTGTCGCCGAACACCGAGACCCGGTCCTCGCGGATGTTGATGCGAGCCTTGACCAGGACGACAGCGTCCTCGGCGATGTCGAGGGCGGCGAGGCGATAGGTCTTGGGGAAGAAGAGCACCTCGACGCTGCCGTTGAAGTCCTCGATCGTCACGATCGCCCACGGTTCGCCGTTCTTGTTGACCCGCCGGTCCACGCCGGAGATGATCCCGCCGATCGTCACCGCGGTGCCGTGCGGGAGCTCGCCCTCGTGGATGGTGGCGATCGACGTGTCGGTCTTGGCGGCGAGCGCGGACTCCAGCCCGTCGAGCGGGTGGCCCGAGACGTACAGTCCCAGCATCTCCCGCTCGAGCGCCAGCTTCTGCTTGATGTCCCACTCCTCGTCGGGGACCCGGACCGCGAAGACGTCACTGAACGCCGAGGCTCCCCCGGCGTCCTCCGCATCCCCGCCGCCGAACAGGTCGAACTGACCCACCGCCTCGGCCTTCTTGGTGGACATCACCGACTCGACCGCGTCGGCGTGGACCAGGAACAAGCCCTTGCGCGGGTGTCCCAGGGAGTCGAACGCTCCGGCCTTGATCAGCGATTCGGTGACCTTCTTGGTGCACGCGGTCTGGTCGATCTTCGCCAGGTAGTCGGAGAAGTCGGTGAACTCCCCCTTCTCCTTGCGCGCGGACACGACGGAGTCCACCACGTGCGTACCGACATTGCGGACCGCACCCATCCCGAAGCGGATGTCCTCGCCCACCGAGACGAAGTTGGTGAGCGACTCGTTGACCGACGGCGGCAGCACCCGGATCCCCATCTGCCGGCAGTTGGACAGGTACAGCGCGGCCTTGTCCTTGTCGTCGCCCACGGAGGTGAGCAGGGCGGCCATGTACTCCGCCGGGTAGTTGGCCTTGAGGTAACCGGTCCAGAACGACACCAGCCCGTAGCCGGCCGCGTGGGACTTGTTGAATGCGTAGGAGGCGAACGGCTCGATGGTGCCCCAGAGCGCGTCCACGGCCTCCTTGGAGAACCCGCGCTCACCCATGCCGCCGGAGAACTTCTCGTACTCGGCCGCCAGGACCTCTGCCTTCTTCTTACCCATGGCCTTGCGGAACCCGTCGGCCTCACCGGCCGTGTAGCCCGCGAGTTCGCGGGAGATCGCCATGATCTGCTCCTGGTACACGATCAACCCGTGGGTCTCGCCCAGGATCTCCTTGAGCGGCTCCTCCAGCTCCGGGTGGATCGGGGTGAGCTCCTGTTTGCCGTTCTTGCGGTCGGCGTAGTTCCAGTGCGTGCCCATCCCCATCGGCCCGGGTCGGTACAGGGCGAGAGCGGCCACGATGTCGTTGAAGCCGGTGGGCTTCATCCGCTTGAGGAGCTCGCGCATGCCACCGGAGTCCAGCTGGAACACCCCCAGCGTGTCGCCGCTGGCCAGCAGGTCGTAGGTCGCCTGATCGTCGGTGCTGAGCGTGTCGAGGTCGATCTCCTCGCCGCGGTTGGACTTGATGTTCTCCAGGCAGTCGCCGATCACAGTGAGGTTGCGCAGGCCCAAGAAATCCATCTTGAGCAGGCCGATGTCCTCGCATGAGGGGTAGTCCCAGCCGGTGATGAGGGCGCCGTCCTGGGCACGCTTCCACATGGGGATCACGTCGAGCAGCGGCTCGGAGGACATGATCACCGCACACGCGTGGACGCCCGCCTGGCGGACCATGCCCTCCAGCCCGCGGGCGGTGTCGTAGATCCGCTTGACGTCCGGGTCCGTCTCGATGAGCTGGCGGACCTCCGAGGCCTCGCCGTAGCGCTCGTGCGTGGGGTCGGTGATGCCCGACAGGGGGATGTCCTTGGCCATGATCGCCGGCGGCAGGGCCTTGGTGATCCGGTCGGCGATCGCGTAGCCGGGCTGGCCGAAGTTCACGCGGGCGGCGTCCTTGATGGCGGCCTTGGTCTTGATGGTGCCGAACGTGATGACCTGGGCGATCTTGTCCGAACCCCATTTCTCGCTGGCGTAGCGGATCATCTCGCCGCGGCGGCGGTCGTCGAAGTCGATATCGATATCCGGCGCGGACGGGCGCTCCGGGTTGAGGAATCTCTCGAACAGCAGGCCGTGCTCGATCGGGTCGATGTTGGTGATCTTGAGTGCGTAGGCCACGAGCGCACCCGCCGCGGAGCCCCGGCCCGGACCGACCTTGATCCCGATGGAACGGGCGTACTCGATGAGGTCACCGACCACGAGGAAGTACCCGGGGTACCCCTTGCCCTTGATCACCTCGAGTTCGAACTGCGCGCGGTCCAGGTACTCCTGCGGTACCCCCGCGGGAAAGCGCCACTCCAGACCCTTGTGGACCTCACGGGCCAGCCACGTGTCCTCCGTCTCGCCCTCGGGCACCGGGAACTTGGGCATCCGGTCCCTCGGGGCCCAGATCTCGTCGTACGGCTGGACGCGTTCGGCGATCCACAGCGTGTTGTCGCACCCACCGGGGACCTCGGGATCCCACTGGGCCCGCATCTCGTCGGCGGACTTGAGGAAGTACCCGTCGCCGTCGAACTTGAAACGGTTCTCGTCGGCGAGGGTCTTGCCCGTCTGCACGCACAGCATCGCCTCGTGGGCGTGGGCCTGTTCGCGGGTGACATAGTGGCAGTCGTTGGTCACCAGCGGCGGCATACCCAGGTCCCTGCCCAGCGCGACCAGGTCCTCCCGGACCCGTCGCTCGATGTCGATTCCGTGGTCCATGAGCTCCAGGAAGAAGTTGTCCTTCCCGAAGATCGACTGCCACTTCTCGGCCGCCTCGTAGGCCTCCTTGCGCTGACCCAGGCGCAGGCGGGTCTGGATCTCTCCGGAGGGGCATCCGGAGGTGGCGATGATCCCCTCGGAGTGCTCGGCGAGGATCTCGGCGTCCATGCGGGCCCACTTACCCAGTTGTCCCTCGTACGAGGCCAGGGAGGACAGCAGGAACAGATTGCGCAGACCGGTGGCGTTCTCCGCGAGCATGGTCATGTGGGTGTAGGCGCCCGACCCCGCGACGTCGTCACCCTTCTGGTGCTTCTCGCCCCACAGCACACGCTTCTTGTTGAACCTGGACTCGGGGGCGACGTACGCCTCGATGCCGATGATCGGTGTGATCCCGGTCTTGACGGCCTGCTTGTAGAAGTCCGAGGAGCCGTACATGTTCCCGTGGTCGGTCATTCCCACCGCCGGCATCCCCAGCCTGGAGGCCTCGGCGAACAACGGGGTGATCTGCGCCATCCCGTCGAGCATCGAGAACTCGGTGTGATTGTGCAGATGCACGAACTGGGATCCGCCCACGCAGCATTCCTCCTACGGCTTGTCCGGCCCAGTGTAGGTCGCCGCTCCGACACGACCCGAAACCCCAGCACGCGCCGAGCGTGGCGACCGCCCCGCCAGCGTGAACACGATCACCGCGGTCCAGATCAGCGCGAAACCGGCCCACTGGACCGCGTCCAGCCGCTCGCCCACCACGAGCAGTCCCCAGGCCATCTGCAGGATCGGGATGATGTACTGCAGCATTCCCACGGTGGCCAGGGGGATGCGCTGGGCGGCCGTCGCGAACAGGAGTAGGGGCACCACGGTCACCACTCCGGAGGCGGCGAGCAGCGCCGAGTGTCCCACCCCGTGCCCGGTGAACGTGCCCGAGCCGGTCACACCCAGCCACACCAGCACGGACAGGGCGAGGGGGGCGATGACCAGCACCTCCCCGGTCATCCCGACCACCGGGTCCGCACGGAGCTTCTTCTTGACGACCCCGTAGAAGCCGAAACTCGTCGCGAGCAGCAGCGAGAGGTACGGGACGTGTCCGTATCCCGCGGTGAGAACGCCCACCGCGACCACGGCGAGGGCCACCGCGCCCACCTGTGGCCGGTTCAGCCGCTCGCGGAAGATCAGGACCCCGAGCAGGACGCTCACCAGGGGGTTGATCGTGTACCCGAGCGCGGCCTCGGTGACCCGTTCGGAGTTGACCGTGTAGACGTAGACCCCCCAGTTCACGGTGATGAACCCGGCGGCCCCGGCGATCCGCGCCCACGAGAGACGGTCGAGGGACCACAGCTGCCGCCACCGCCGGGTGACGGAGAGCACCAGCGCCATGATCACCAGCGACCACACGACGCGGTGGCCCACGATCTCGACCGCACCCGCGGGTTCGAGCAACGGGAAGAACGCGGGGAAGAACCCCCACAGGGTGTAGGCACAGGCACCGGCGAGCATCCCGATCGCCACGGACCGGTCGGTGGGGTCCCGCTTCCCGATCACCACGCCACGGTCACGCATCCGTGCCATCCCGGCTCCCTGACGTTCACGCCGACGGGACGGGCGCGTCGTCCGGCAGCGGGAGCGCGGCGTCCACCTGCTGTGGTTGGAGGGGCCGGACGGCGAACCGCTGCCACACCGCGTCGGCCGG
>NZ_JAALDV010000086.1:0-2988 GCF_014145045.1 Dietzia sp. DQ12-76 | reverse complement strand
GCCTCCGGCCCCGCCGGCGAGTTGGTCGCCGTGGCCGACCACGTCGAGCGGGCCCGGCGCGCCGCTCAGCTACTCGTCGCTTTGGGGCGTGCGGGCGAGGGCGCGGCGACCGAGGAGCTCGGCCTGTACGGACTGCTGTTCAGCGAGGTCGACGCGGAGGACGTCACGCAGTTCATCGACCGCAACCTCGGGCCGGTCCGAGATCATGACCGCGACCGGGGCAGCGCCCTCATGGAGACCCTGAGCGCCTGGTTCGCCGCCGACGCCAGCCCCTCCGCCACCGCCGACCGGCTCTACATCCACGTCAACACCGTCTATCAGCGACTCGACCGGCTGGACTCGGTTCTCGGCGACGGGTGGCGCCGCGGTGATCGCGCGATGGAGCTCCGCTTGGCGCTGCGGATGTGGGAGCTCCGCGGCGCCTGAGCGTGCTCAACCTGAGCGCATGCCGAGACCTGATTTAGTGTCCAGGTAACCCCGCGGACACATCACGATTCACGTCCAGAACATGAGAGTGCCGTCATAACGGCAGTTGACGTTGATATTTGGGCGCGATTCGCGGAAATGTGAGTTTGTAGACAGAAGTGACATTTCCGTTTGCTACTGGCGAGTAGATAAACGATAATAAATGCGATGCGTCAACAACCTGCGTTGGCGACGACCCTCACCTACGCCAGAAAGGCCCACCCATGAGCACCACGCCCACCCCCGCCCGGACCGCGCCGAAGCAGAACCGCCGCAAGAAGGCCCGGGCCATCATGGCCTCGGGTCTGGTGCTGGGCGTCGGCGCCGCCGTGACGCTGGCGGCCTGGTCGGACACCGCGTGGGGCGTGAGCGAGTTCGGCACCACGGGCAGCGACTTCAACATCCAGGCCCACTTCAACGCCGCCGAGGGGTGGAACGAGTTCGTGACCAAGGACAAGGCCGGCACCATGCAGTTCGGGCCCGCCTCCAAGGCGCTCGTCCCGGGCGTGCCCGTCTACCAGCTGGTGGGCCTGCGGGAGAACAAGGGCAACCTCGGCGCCAACGTCACGATCTCGCAGCAGAGCGTCGCCACCAACGCCCTGACCAGCAAGGTCGCCGTCTCGATCGCCGAGCTCGGTGGTGGCTCCACCCCGCCGTCCACCTGCTCGTCGGCCGCCACCAACTTCACGACGGTGGGCACGCTCGCCGCTCCCACGACCCGCACCACGCGGGTGGAGAAGAACGCCTACACGTGGCTGTGCTTCCGCGCGCAGCTCGACGGCAGCGCGGGCCTGGACTCGGCCGGCATCGCGCCCGCCCCCGTGTACTGGACCTTCGACGCCCAGAGCGACGACGCCTGACCGCGCCTCGACCTTCCGACCCGAGACCGGCGAGCAACTCACGAGAGGTGACGGCCATGCAGACCGCAGCACACGCGCCCCACAGCGGAAACGCGGGTCGACCCGCGGGAGCGCACCGCGCACCCGGTCGGTCGGTCGGCTCCTACCTCGCCGGCGGGTTGGCCAACCTGCTCGCCGCGGGTGGCGTGGTGGCGGTCGGGCTCGTGCTCGCGGCGGTGACGATGAACATCACCCTCATCATGTTCAAGACCGGGTCCATGTCCCCCACGATCCCCGCGGGCTCGGTCGCAGTGGTCAAGCAGATCGGTGCGGACGAGATCCGGGTGGGGGACGTGGTCACCGTCGACAGGCCCGGCCGGCTGCCCGTCACCCACCGGGTGATCGAGGTCCACCCGCAGGCGCCGGGTGAGGCGCTCATCCAGATGAAGGGGGACGCGAACCCCAACCCCGACCCGGGGATGTACCGGGTGGAGAGCGTGCGCAAGGTGCTGTGGTCGGTGCCCGGCCTCGCGAACGCGATCGTCTGGGCCGGCAACCCGCTGGTCCTGGGCTCGATCACCCTGCTCGCCGCGGTCGGTGTCCTGTGGACCTTCTGGCCCGGGCGCGACGAGGCCGAAGCGGTGGCCGAGGACGAGGACGACGACGAGGTCGCACGGTGACCGGTCTGCAGCGTCCGGTGCGCGCGCTCATGGCCATGCTCGGGGCCCTCGCCCTGGTCATGACGACGGCGCTGGCCGTGGGCACCATTCGGCCCACCGAGGCGGCGTGGGCCGACCGGGCGATGGGAGCCGCCGAGTTCGGGGCGAGCCCTGACGGCGGCAGGAACTTCGCCCGGTCCGCCGCCGGCTACGGCGCACTCAAGCCGTGGCTCTCCGGGGCGAGTGCTATCGGTTCGGTCCAGAGAGAGGTCACGCCCTCCACCACCTGGATCGCGCGCTCCGCCAGCCCCAGCAGCTGGAGCACCGAGTCGGTGGGCACCTTCCTGAGCTCGGTGCGGGCCAGCGCCGAGACGCGCACATGCGCCCGGCGCGACAACCGTCAGCCGGACGACTGCCGACCGCTTCCCGATCAACCGGAGGCCGGGGCGGCGGCGAGTCACGCCGTGTCCCAGGTCCGGAACGTCGATGCATCGGCCCTGGCGCTCCTCGTGAGAGTGCCGCTCGTCCGGACCTCGTCGACCCCCATCACCGCCACCGCGTCGTGCACTCCGGGCGAGATCGGGCGAGCCGGGCTCGCGGGAGACCCGGTGACGATCGGCGGCAACCTCTTCGACTCCGGTGATCGTGTCCAGATCCCCGCACCGGGGCGGCAGACCACCTTTGTCAGAGACATCGGCCTGTACACCTACCACGGCGTCCTCCAGCACCATCACGTGGTGTCGAACGGGTACGCGATGTCGCAGCTCCGCCTGTACGTGGAGGCGTCCGGGGATGTCCTGGGGTCGCAGCCCTGGGTCCTGCACATGGTGCTGGCGCACGCCGAATGCGGTGCCTCCCGGTCCGTGACCAGCGCACCCGTCCGGCCCGACGTGTCCTGGCCGGCTCCGCTCCCCGAGCAGTCCGCCCGGATGATGTCGATGCGCGCGGCCGCGGTCAGCGAGTCAGTCGCCACCGAGGGGGAGCCCGGCCGGCCCGTCGAGGCCGAGCCCGGTCAGTCCGTCGAG
>NZ_JAALDV010000085.1:0-4425 GCF_014145045.1 Dietzia sp. DQ12-76 | reverse complement strand
GGCGGCGGGGCCGGGTAGAGGTCCCGGAGGGTGACGGGGTCCGCGGGCGTGGGCGGACGGGACCAGAAGACGGCGAGTTGGGCCCGGAAGCGGTCGATGGTCCCCCAGACGACCGGGATCCCGGCGATCTCGCAGGCATCCGAGACGAGGTAGCGCGTCGAGAAGTTGTCGCTGCCGTCGACCACCAGATGGTGGCCCTCGAGCAGAGCATCGATGTTCAGCGCGTCGAGTCGGGCGTGGACGGCCTCCACCCTCACTCCGGGCGCCAGCTCGGCCAGTCTCTCCCGGGCGGACTCGACCTTGGGTCGGCCGATCGCCGGCACGGAGTGGATCACCTGCCGGTGCAGGTTGCCCTGGTCGACCTCGTCGTCGTCGATCACGGTGATGCGCCCGACGCCCGCCGCGGCGAGGTACATCAGGACCGGCGCGCCGAGGCCTCCCGCCCCCACCACGAACACCGACGCGGCACGCAGACGACGCTGCCCCTCGTCACCGACGGCCTCCAACAGAAGATGCCGGGAATAGCGGGCGCGCTCCTCCGCCGTCAGAGAGGGCACCGGGGGCACGAGGGGCGGGAGCGCTCCGGTGCCGTCACCGGCCACGGGGGTCACCGGTTCACCGGCGGGCCGTCGGGGTACGGCCACGCGTTGTAGAGGCAGGTGTCGTCGTTGTCCGGGACCACGCCCTCGTTGTCGAGGACGAAGATCTCGTGGTTGGCGACCCCGAGGGTCTGTTGCATCATGATCGGCGCGAGCGCCCCGTCCGCGGGGCACGGTTCGTGGTCCGGGTAGCCGATGGCGTGGCCGACCTCGTGGTTGACGAGGTACTGCCGGTAGGAACCGATGTCGCCCTGGAAGGACCGCGCGCCGCGGATCCACCGGGCGAGATTGAGGTAGACCCTGTCGGTGGACGGGTTGTAGCAGCTGGTCTCGAGCTCGATCTCGTAACCGCAGTTCTCACGGACGGTGCGGGGACTGGCCAGGCTCACCCGGAACGCGGGCTCGTCACCGGACGTGCGCTGGAACGCCACCGCCCCGTCCGCCGTCCAGCTCTTGGGGTTGGCCAACGTTGCGTCCACCATCCGGGCCACCGAGTCGTCGCCTCCGAAATCCGTCGTGTCGATGCCCTCCTCGACCTCGACGGTGTAGGTGAACTGCTCGGCCTCGGGACGCCCCACGCGGTCCGTGCCCCCGGGCACCACCCGGAACACGCCCTCGCCGGCCTCCTCGAACGGCCCCCCGTCCGGCAGCTCCCCGCTCGGGGGCACCTGTCCCCGCGGCGGCTCCCCCATCAGCGCGGGAGTCTCCGCCGTCTCCCCCACGCCGTCGCCGTCGTCCGGACCGGCACCCGTCACGGAGTCGGCGATCACGAGCGCGGTGAGCACCACCAGAACCGGGATCGCGTACGCGCGCCACCCCCACGTGGTGAAGAACCGGCCGACAGGGCTCTGTTTGCGCAGATGGTCTCTGGCGCCGGGGACCGAACGGCGACGCCCGGGGGTTCTCTCCGCCTCGGGATCCCAGGGAGCGCGCAGCGGCTCACCGTGCGGAGGGTAGTACGGAGTACTGTGCCCGCGCTGGCCCGGAACGCCACCCCGAGCGGTGGGCTCGGCGTCGACATCGTTCGACATCCGGCGACGGCCGTCGCTCATCCGCGCCTCCACGTCCGCTCCGGTCAGGCCCGCGTCAGGCCCGAGTGATGGTCTCCACGATTCCACATCCCGAGGTGGTCGCCTTCTCCGGCACTCCGAGGGTACGGGTATTGTGCGTCAGGCCCGGTCGACCGTCGACCCGACGTCCGGGAGGACAGGAGCCAGACGATGACAAGCCCGGGCGGACCGTTTCCGACGGCTCCGGGGCGCGCCAGGGCCACCCGGCTGCCCCGCGGAGCCCGACGCCGGCAGCTCCTCGACGCCGCGGGGGCCGTCTTCGTCGACCAGGGCTTCCACTCCTCGGGGATGGACGACATCGCCGTCCTCGCCGGCGTCTCCAAGCCTGTGCTCTACCAGCACTTCAACTCCAAGCGGGACCTGTACATCGAGGTCCTGCGTCACCACGTGGACGAGCTGCTCGGCCGCATCCGGGCGGCGCTCGACTCGACCTCCGACAACCGGCGCCGTGTCGAGGCCGCCGTGGACACGTTCTTCGCGTACGCCGATTCCGATACCAAGGGTTTCCGCCTGGTGTTCGCCTCCGAGTCCGGCGACGAGGACGTCCGGCGCGAACTCGACCGCGCCACCGACGGCTGCATCGACGCCGTACACGACCTGGTTCGGGGCGATTCCGGGCTCGACGCGCACCGGTCGCGACTGCTCGCGGTGGGCCTGGTGGGGGCGAGTCGGGTGAGTGCCGGGCACTGGCTCGACGCGGGCCGACCGATCTCCCGCGCCGACGCCGTCTCCACGACGGTCACCCTGTGCTGGGGTGGACTGTCGAAGATCCCCCGCCAGGGCGGGGATCGTTCCGCCAACGACGCCCACCCGCAGGATTCCCGCGCCCACGACTCCTAGGAGAGGAATCCCACCGGGCGGCGCGCCGATTCGCCGATCTCGACGTAGGCGACCCTGTCGGTCGACACGAGATAGCGACGGCCCTTCTCGTCGTCCAGCTCCAGGACCGCCTTGCTCTCCGCGGTGAGAGCGGCCTCGACGCGGGCGTGCACGTCCTCCGGCTTCATGCCGGTCTTGAACACGAGCTCGCGATTGCTGTCGGCGATGCCGATCTTGACCTCCACGGTTACTGCCCTTCTCATCGTCGGCGCCTGTCACGCCATCGTCGGTGTTGCGTGGGACCCAGGCTAGCCCGGACCCTGTGCACCGGGGCGCCACGGGATAGGGTGGGTGCACGTGGATCACACCCGCGCCCGGCCCGTAGTCCGGGCCCCGCACCGAGGATCCACGTGGAAATGTGCGCGCGCCCCGCTCGCCGAGGCCCTCTCTACGACACGGCCCGACCATCCGCGCGCGAGACGAGAAAGGCACCGCCCTGTCCACCACCGATGTGACCACCAGCGAAATCGACGGCATGGCCACGACGACGGCCGTCGTCGACGCCCCGTCCTCCGATTCTTCCCCCAGCTTCGCCGAACTCGGGGTCCGTCCCGAGATCGTCACCGCGCTCGGTGAGCGAGGCATCACCCACACCTTCGCCATCCAGGAACTGACCCTGCCGCTGGCCCTCGCCGGTTCCGACCTGATCGGCCAGGCCCGCACGGGGATGGGCAAGACCTACGGGTTCGGCGTACCGCTCCTGCACCGCATCTCCACGGGCGAGGTGACCCGGGAACTCGACGGCACGCCACGAGCCCTGGTCATCGTGCCCACCCGCGAGTTGTGCGTCCAGGTCACCCAGGACCTCAAGATCGCCGCCACCGGGCTCACCGCCCCGGGCCGGTCGGGGACCCGCCCGCTCAAGGTGCTGTCCATCTACGGTGGCACCCCCTATGAGCAGCAGACCGACGCTCTCGAGAAGGGCGTCGACGTGGTGGTGGGGACCCCCGGGCGACTGCTCGACCTCGCCAACCAGTCGAAGCTGGTGCTCGGCAAGGTCGAGGTGCTCGTCCTCGACGAAGCCGACGAGATGCTCGACCTGGGCTTCCTGCCGGACATCGAGAAACTGCTCCGGATGGTGCCCGACCAGCGTCAGACCATGCTCTTCTCGGCCACCATGCCGGGACCGATCATCACCCTGGCCCGCACGTTCCTCACCAAGCCCACGCACATCCGGGCGGAGGCGGCCGACTCCGGCGCCACGCACGAGAACACCACCCAGTTCGTCTATCGCGCGCACTCCATGGACAAGCCCGAGGTGGTCTCGCGAATCCTGCAGGCCGAGGGACGCGGCGCCACGATGATCTTCTGTCGCACCAAGCGCACGGCACAGAAGGTGGCCGACGACCTGGCCGAGCGGGGATTCCGGGTGGGGGCGATCCACGGAGACCTGGGCCAGGGCGCGCGCGAGAAGTCGCTGACGGCCTTCAGGTCCGGGGACGTCGACGTCCTCGTGGCGACCGACGTGGCGGCGCGCGGCATCGACGTCGACGACGTCACCCACGTCATCAACTACCAGTGCCCCGAGGACGAGAAGACCTACGTCCACCGGATCGGTCGTACCGGACGAGCCGGACGGAAGGGGGTCGCGGTCACGCTCGTCGACTGGGACGACCTCCCGCGCTGGGGCCTGATCGACAAGGCGCTCGGCCTCGGCCACGGCGAGCCCGCCGAGACCTATTCGACGTCTCCTCACCTCCGGACCGACCTCGGCATCCCGGAGGGCGCGGGGGGCCGGATCGGGGCCGCGACCGGGACCGGTTCCGGTCGTCGTCAGTCCGATCGCGACGCCCGGGGATCCGGGCGCGGATCCGGCACTCCCCGTCGGCGCACGCGATCCGGGCAGTCCGGGTCCTCCGGGTCCGGCGATGCGGTCG
>NZ_JAALDV010000084.1:0-6724 GCF_014145045.1 Dietzia sp. DQ12-76 | reverse complement strand
CATCCCCTGGGTCCCCGGCGCGAGCACCGCGAGCGGCCGCGGTCCCGGGCCCGCCCACGGGGCGCGGGGCTGGAGGTAGGTCCCGGTCACCGCGATCTTCTGGTTTCTCGATCCGACGGAGGTGTACATGATCCGCTGGGCGTCGGTCGAGATGGGCCCGGCAGCGTCGGAGACGAACTCCGCCCCGGGAATCGGAGGGATGGCACCGGCGAGCGGGAACGCCTCGGTCTTGACGAGCGCACCCGGGCCGGCGGGCAACTGGGCCGGCGGCTGATAGAACGCGGGAGCAGGATCGTTGGACGAGTCCTGGGCCGAGGCGACGGGTGCGGTCACGGCGCCACCCCCGATGGTCATCGCGAGAGCGCTGGCGAGTGCGGTAGCGCACATCGCGGTTCGACGAAGTAGCACGGTCCCCCCGGACTTGGTGTGGCATGTATCACTGATGAACGGAGTGTAAAGCGACACTGCCGGGAAGGGGGAGGGCACCCCGATCACGCCGCGATCCGGGATCGGTGCCGGCCATGTGGCCGCGTGTGGTGACGTCGCCCGAATCCGGCTCAGGCGCCCGCGGCCCGGCGATGCACCGTGGCCCACCAGGCGGCGAGAAGTGTCGCGCTCACACCGAAGACCACCCACGTCAGCGCTGCGGAAACAGGCCCGGTGACGAAGAAGCCGAGGATCAGAGCCACGATCCAGTTGGCGAGGAGCACCAGCACGGTCACGAGGA
Organism: Dietzia sp. DQ12-76; assembly: GCF_014145045.1. Taxonomy (NCBI): domain Bacteria; kingdom Bacillati; phylum Actinomycetota; class Actinomycetes; order Mycobacteriales; family Dietziaceae; genus Dietzia; species Dietzia sp. DQ12-76. The sequence continues at coordinate 5,997 of NZ_JAALDV010000084.1, read as the reverse complement.
AGGCGAGGGCGGCCCGGCCGGGGGAGTGCGCGAGAGTGTGACGCGCGGCCCCCCTCGGCGTCACGGCCAGCGTCGACAGTAGGGGCAGCGCCGCTGACGCGATGACGATCGGCAGGATCGGTGAGAGCACTCCGGCGAGGACTCCGAGCAGGACCGCCAGCGCGGAACCGGCCAGGAGCCGCACCGGAGGCGCAGAGAACCTCTCGTCGGGGCGGACCGCGGTAGCAGTCGCGCCGACGACCATCCAGAGTGCGACGATCATCGCCACGCCCGAGACCGTCACGCGGAGAGCGAATCCCCACCCGGCCTCGGGGGCCGGATCGCCGACTGTCAGCAACGCCTGGACGAGTGCGTTGGCGATCACGACCGGGACCGTCACAGGCGCACCCCGGACGCAGCCCCGCCATGTCCCGGTCATCGTGCGCCCACCGCTCATCTCGAACCCACCGTGCCGTTGCGGTCGAGTACGGCCTGCACGGGGCCGGAGTAGATGAGGCGCTCCCCGACCTCGAGCTCGAAGGTCGTGCCGTCCTCGGAGGTCAGCGTCGCCGTGATGGTCTCCTCGTCGACGGTCTCCCCCACGCATCGCAGGCCTGCTCCGTGGCCCTCGCACACCGGTGCGACGAGGATCTCGACCCCCTGCTCGAGCAGGACCTCGTTCGCCGCGTATCGAAGGTCCGCGATTTCTGCTCCCCCGACAGGCGCGAGCGCGTCGATCTGCGAACATCCCGCCACCGCGAGCACGACGATCGCTCCCCCCGTCGCAACTTTCATCCGGCGCGTCATCTCGCGTTCGCTCCCGTCCCCCGTGCCCCGCCTCATCGCTGCGCTCGCTGCTCGTGGGCGAGGAGGCGAGCGCGTTCACGCAGGTGCTGCTCTTCCAGTGAGTCATCCGTGATGGCGTCCAGGTCGAACGGGGCGGGCAGCAGGAGCTCGGTGTTGCGGTCAAGTGCCGAGCCGCGCCTCATCAGGGGGTTCTCGGCCCAGTCGTTCGCGGCCAGTTCCCTGCTCTGCGATGCGAGGTCCAGGTAGCCGCCCGAGGAGCCCGGGGTGACCGGCGACGCGTGATCGAGAACGGTCGTGAACAGCGACAGCGTCCCGTCCCGGTTGTCGACGATCTCCACGGTCTGCTGTTGCTGGGGGAAGTCGATACAGGATGCGGTCGTGATCTCCCAGAAGCCCCCGTCGCGTCCGCGGTGGGCGAGGATCTGGTTCTGGTGGGTGTGCCCGTTGAGCCAGCCGATCACCACCGGGTAGGCCAGCAGCAGGTCCACGAACTCGTCGGCGCCGTGGAGGGTGGCCGTCGAACCCGGTCGCCGCGCCCGGTTCTCCAGGGTCATGCTGTTGTGGTGGGTCAGGATGAGGACGAGCTTCTCCTGCGACTGCGCGCGATCCAGCTGGCCCCTGAGCCACTCGAACTGATCGCCCGGCACCGCACCGTCGGCGCCGGCGACGGCGTTGCAGGTGTCGAGGCCGAACACCCGTACGTGGGGCGTCAGGTCCGCGGTCCACCAGGTCTCCCCGGAGTCGAGATTGTGCTGGGTGAATCCGTGCCCGACGGGGCCGGGCGTCTCCGTGGTGTCGAAGTGCTCGGCCATGAATTCGCGTTGCTCGAACAGGTATCGGCGCGGATCCGCGGTGACCCCACGAAATCCCGGTCTGGTACCCGACCGGACCCCCAACGCGTCACCGAGCCGCTGCAGCGGGCTCGCGGTCGCGGCGTATCCACTCAGCGTCGACGACGCGGTGGCGGCCAGCGTGTGAGACTTCTGCGAGCCGACCGCGAGGGAACGGAGCTGGGGGGACAGACCGAAGGTGCCCAGCAGGAGCGTGTCGTGATTGCCGTACACCGCATACCACGGCACCGGCAGGCCGACCGACTCGACGGGGCGTGAGATGGCCTGGGACAACAGGTCGGGCAGCCGGGGAAACCCGTAGTCGCCGAACGCGCCGCCCGAGGGATCCTCCGGCCGGTACGCCCACTGGGCGTCCCGCCAGGCCTGCACGCCCTCGAACAGGGTCGGTGACCCGCTGTTCGGGGTCACCGGTACCCCGTCGAGGACGTCGATGTACCACCGCAGTTCGAGGTGGGAATGCATGTCCGCGCTGTCGCCGGTGACGATCGCCGCACCGAGCGGAGCCCCCGTCACGGGGCTGATCGAGTTGTCGGCGAACGACTTGACCATCGCCGCGGTCACATGCACGGTGAGCGGGTCCTGCGGATGGAACGCCGATCCCCACGTGGCGTGATCCTGGACGATCATCGGCTCGATACGGCACGGGGACTGTGCGTCGATGACGTGCATATCGGACAGGTGCCCGAGGTAGAGGAGCGAACGGCGTGCCCCGGCTCGTGCCGCAGACGGAGACGCACGCAGGATGTCCATCCGAGGCAGATGGGCCTCGCCCGGGCCCGCGGCCAGGGTGCGATAGGACCGGGCCTCGCCCCCTCTGCGGAGAATGGTTCCGGACAACGTCGACCGCGGCACCTCGGGAGGACTCTGGGCCACAGCGAGTCGACCGCCGAGCGCGGCCGGTGCCAGGCCCCACGCCGCGGCCAGTGCGCCGACGCGGCTCAGGAACTGGCGACGTGACAAACCGGGCATCGACTCTCCTCCGGCCTCGAGTAGCAGAAGAGTAGCCCCGGAGGCGGCGGGAGGGAACGGGGTGCGCGATCATCGTCTGGAACCCGTTGTGCGCCAACGTGGCCTCAGGTCGTCGCGGCCCCGGCGCAGGTCAACCGGTGCGCAGTCGGCCCGCTTTCGTGTGTCGTTCCATCTCGGTCATGCCGCCCCAGACGCCGTAGAGCTCTCGCTCCTCGATGGCGTAGGCGCGACACCGGTCGAGTACCGGGCACGTCGAGCAGAGTTGCTTGGCGAGTTCCTCGTTCTTGCGCCTCGTGCCCTTGAGGTCGTGGTCGTCGTTGTAGAACAGGTCCTGGTGTCCCACGCAGTTCCCGCGGTCGGCCCAGGCCCATCGATCTTCTAGTGCAGTCCAGGCTGCCTCAGCCACATGATCAACCCACTTTCGGTTCGGCGGCGATCCGTGGATCGCTCGCGGAGGAACACTCCATCATCCGGTGTGTGAAAGTGGTCGGGCCACACCCTCAGGGGTGTGATAGCGGTATCGGGTGAGCCGGGGTTCGTTGCTATTGTCTGTTCATGCCGGTCAGGGTGACTGTGATCAACGATTATCTCGTCGTCGTCGCCGGGGTGAACGCGATCCTCTCGGAGTACTCCGACCGCGTCGAGGTCGTGGAGAAGAACGCGGTGTCCAAAGGGGCGACGGCGGTGGACGTGGCCCTGTACGACACCTTCGCAGCACCGGTGGGCAAACACGCCCGACTCGCCTCGCTGCGTGAGGACCCGTCGATCGGCGCGGTCGCGGTGTACTCCTTCGCCTCCGGCCGGGCCGCGGTCGACGACAGCCTGGCGTTGGGGGCGAACGGCTTCCTGTCCAAGGCCCTGCCCGCGGCGGACCTGGTGCGTGGGATCGAGGAGATCGCGGCGGGGAGCGTCGTGACAATGGTGGGGCCGGGACACACGGCCACAGGTGCCAACGACTGGCCCGCCAAGGATGCCGGCCTCTCGGCCCGTGAGGCCGAGATGGTGGGGCTGATCGTGCAGGGCCTGTCGAACCGGGAGATCGGCGACAGGTGCTATCTGTCCGCGAACACGGTCAAGACCTACATCCGTGCCGCGTACCGGAAGATGGGCGTCGGCACGCGCGCGCAGGCGGTCGCCTGGGGGATCGACCACGGCCTGCAGCCTGACCGGTAGCAGCCCGTCCGGTCGCCGGTGCCTGGTGCCGGGGTGTCCCAGGCCTTGCGGCAGGTACCCTAGGGGGGTACCGTATCCGGCATGGGCGAGCACGGGTACACCGCGAACAAGGACGATCACCTCAAGCGACTGCGCCGCATCGAGGGCCAGGCCCGCGGTCTGCAGAAGATGGTCGAGGAGGACAAGTACTGCATCGACATCCTCACCCAGGTCTCCGCGATGACCCGGGCCCTGCAGTCGCTCTCGCTCAACCTGCTCGAGGAGCACCTGGGCCACTGCGTGGCCGGGGCGATCGAGCACGGCGGACCGGAGGCACAGGCCAAGCTCGCCGAGGCCAACGCGGCCATCGCTCGCCTGGTCAAGTCCTGAGGCACGACACCCGGTCCGCTCCTGCACACCGCTGACCATCCACCACCAAGGGAGAACCTCATGTCCGACACCGCCACCTTCACCGTCTCCGGGATGACCTGCGGACACTGCGTCGCCTCCGTCAAGGAAGAGGTCTCGGAGATCCCCGGCGTGACCGCGGTCGATGTCGACCTGGAGTCGGGCCGCCTCGTCGTCGTCGCCCCCGAGCCCGTCGACCCCGCGCTCGTCCGTGCGGCCGTGGACGAGGCCGGGTACACACTCCACGACGCGGAATGAGCTGACCGGACATGACTGACACCGATGTCTCCAGCGGGCCTGCGACCGCATTCGTCGACCTCCAGATCGAGGGCATGACCTGCGCCTCGTGCGCCAGCCGGATCGAGCGCAAGCTCAACAAACTCGACGGGGTGACCGCCGAGGTCAACTACGCCACGGAGAAGGCGCGGGTCGAGTACGCCCCCGGCGTGGAATCGCAGCTCCTACTGGACACCGTCGAACAGGCGGGGTATTCGGCCCGGTGGCCACGACCCCGCACCTCGGCCGCCGTTCCGGGAACGACGCACGCCGACGGGGCGGTCACCGCCACAGCGCATGCGGGCAACGCCACCGACGACTCCGCGGCGCCTGACCGCGTCGAGAGTCTGCGCCACCGTGTGATCGTCTCCGCGGTGCTGTCCGTGCCCGTGATCGCCATGGCCATGATCCCCGCCCTCCAGTTCACAAACTGGCAGTGGCTCTCCCTGACGCTCGCCGCGCCCGTCGTGGTGTGGGGCGGATGGCCGTTCCATCGCGCCGCGGCGATCAACATCCGGCACGGCTCGTTCACCATGGACACCCTGGTGTCGATCGGCACGTCCGCCGCGTTGCTGTGGTCGCTGTACGCGCTGTTCTTCGGCCACGCCGGAATGCCGGGGATGACCCACGGATTCGAGTTCTCGCTGTCTCCCAGCGACGGCGCAGGGGACATCTATCTCGAGGCCGCCGCCGGGGTCACCACCTTCGTCCTGCTGGGCCGCTACATCGAGGCCAGGTCCAAGCGCACGGCGGGAGCGGCCCTCCGGTCGTTGCTCGAACTCGGCGCCAAGGACGTGGCGGTCGTGCGCGATGGCGTCGAGACCCGGATCCCCGTGGAACACCTGCAGGTGGACGACGAGTTCATCGTGCGCCCTGGTGAGAAGATCGCCACCGACGGCCGGATCGTCGACGGAGCCTCCGCCGTCGACACCGCCATGGTCACCGGGGAGTCCGTGCCGACCGAGGTCTCCACCGGCGACGCGGTGGTGGGCGGAACCGTCAACACCAGCGGACGTCTCATCGTCCGGGCCACCCGTGTGGGCTCGGACACCCAACTCGCCCGGATGGCACAGATGGTCACCGACGCCCAGTCCGGCAAGGCCGCCGCGCAACGCCTCGCCGACCGCATCTCCGGCGTCTTCGTCCCCGCCGTCCTGGTCCTTGCCGCCGCGACGTTCGCCTTCTGGCTGCTCACCGGGTCCGGCGCCTCCATGGCGTTCACGGCCGCGGTCGCGGTGCTCATCATCGCCTGCCCCTGTGCGCTCGGTCTGGCCACGCCCATGGCCCTGATGGTCGGGACCGGCCGCGGCGCGCAACTGGGCATCCTCATCAAGGGCCCCGAGGTCCTGGAGTCCACCCGCCGCGTCGACACGATCGTGCTCGACAAGACCGGCACCGTGACCACCGGAACGCCCGCGCTGGTCTCGGTGACCGCTGCCGATGGGCAGGACGAGTCGCAGGTGCTGCGCTGCGCCGGCGCGGTGGAGGACGCCTCCGAGCACCCCATCGCCCGGGCCATCGCCGCCGGCGCCCGAGAGCGGGTCGGCGACCTCCC
>NZ_JAALDV010000083.1:0-7145 GCF_014145045.1 Dietzia sp. DQ12-76 | reverse complement strand
CCAGGCCCCCCGTCTGCTCGACGAGCGCATCCCGAGCCATCTCGATCTGCCGGTGATCGCGGACATCGACGGCCGCCCAGCTGGCGTTCGCCCCGAGGTCGGCGGCGGCCGCGGCGGCGGTGTCGGCGTCGACGTCGGTGACCATCACCCGGTATCCGCGTCCGGCGAGCATCTCGGCGATCTCCCTGCCCACCCCGCGACCGGCACCGGTCACGAGCGCGCTGCGCGGCCTCGTCGTCGTCACTTCTCGCTTCCCAGTCCGGAGCGGATCCGGCCGTAGGAGATGCCACCGTGGCAGTAGGTGGGCACGACCGGCCAGAAGCGCTTCCAGGGGACGAGCTCGGTGGAGGGCAGGATCTGGAGCCAGCGCGGGTCGCCGGGGCACGGGTCCGCCATGGTCTTCTCCTTGATCATGGAGTCGTACTGATCCAGGGAGTCCTCGAGGGTGTTGGCGTTGGGACAGATCTCCCGGCCGAACTGCTCGTGGTACCGCCGCACGCCCGGGATCCGGGACAGCTCCGGCTGCCAGTTGTCCAGCGAGATGCCGTTCTCCGAGGACACCCACACGCCGTCCGGGGTGTTGACGACCAGCGAGTGGTTGCCGTCGGTGTGTCCGGGGGTCCACATCAGGGCGAGGCCGGGGCCGAGCTCGATGTCCCCGTCGAACACCGCGAACTTCGAGCGGTCGACCCCGCCGAGACCGTCGGCGACGTACCACGCCCACTGCATGGGGTGCAGGTCCTCGAGCGTGGCCAGCTCACGTCGGTGGACCAGCAGCCGCGCGTCTCCGAACAGTGGGTCGCGGGGCGCGGTCTCCCCGGGGATGACCTCCGTCGAACCGAGGATCATGCGCGGGTCCTGCACGTGCAGGTGGTCGAAGGTGCAGAAGTCCACGTCCTGCGGCGTGAGCCCGACCCTGGCGAGCGCCTGATCCGGCTCGTTGAAGTACTTGAGGATCAGCTTCACGGCCAGGTTGCCGCCGGGGACCTTGTCGACGAGCGCCTGGAGGTTGTCGTAGAAGGGCGCCTCGGCGGACCCCGCGGGGACGGTCGGCTCGAACACCAGGGTGCGGGGGCGGCCGTTCCAGTCGTCGTACTGCACCACGATCATCCGGTTGATCATGGTGATCAGCGGCAGGCTGGGGACCGAGACCGCGTTGTTGAACGCGTACTTGACCGGGTACGGCGCCGCCGCCACGTCCACGGACTGCACCGCCCGCACCTGCCCCTGCTGCACGAACCGCGTCTTGTACTCGGCGGCCGCCGCGCGCACCGCCCGCAGGCGTTCACCCCGGGGCCACACGTCGTGGACACCGTCGAACTCGGGGATCGAGCGCGCGCCGATCTGCTCGAGCATCTCCTCGGTGGACTGTTCCCGCAGGGTCTGCTCCTGCAGTTCCCGGTCGCCCAACTCGTGTTCGCGCAGCATCACCGCTCCTGTTCTCCTCGGGGCGCCGTGGCTCTCCCGGCGCCGTGCTCCTGACGGGTACTTCCAGGATCCGGTGTCCGTCGCCGCCCCACTTGTCTCAGCGCGACACTCTCCCCCGGCGTCGGAGCTCGCCGGGGGAGACGCCGAACCACCGCCGCACGGCGTGGCTGAGCGTGGACTGTTCGGAGAACCCGACCAGGTCGGCGATCTGCGTGAAGGACAGGTCGGTGGTCGTGATGAACCGGTGTGCCCGGTCCCGCCGCAGGTCGTCCACGACCCGACCGTAGGTGGTGTCCTCCACGACGAGGTGGCGCTGCAGGGTTCGCGGGTGGATCGCGAGCGACGCCGCCACCTCGGCGAGTGCCGGGACCCGCCCGGGAAGGCGCTCGCCCACAGCCCGGCGGACCCGACCCGCCATCGAGTGGGCGGGGTCGGAGTAGGTGCCCGCCAGGTGGTCGAGGGCGGCCTGTCGGATCTCCTCGTCGGCGGTGGCGAACGAGGCGTCCAGGATCCTGCGCTCGACGCACAGCGCGGCCACGGGGCGGTCGAACTTGATGTCGGCACCGAAGAAGTCCAGGTAGCGGTCCACGGGCGAGAGCGGCCCGTGGGTCAGCTCGACGGATCGGAGACCGGGACTGCGCCCGAGCAACTGCACCGCCATCCGGTGGAACAGGCCGAGCCCCAGCTCGATGGCCTGAGGGGAGTACGGCGACTCGGACAGCTGCTTGCGGTATGTCAGCGCGATCACTCCGCGCCGGTTCCACGGGTCGTCGTCGACGCCGATCGTCAGCGCGGGGCTGTGGACGAACAGGAAACGCGCCGCGCACTCGAGCGCCTCGGTGGCGGTGGAGCTGGGGCGGATCGCCCGGGCCACGGGACCGAGGATGGAGATGTCCTGTCGGTCGGCCAGCCGCAGCCCGAAATCCGGGCACTCGAGCGCGGCAGCGGCGGCGTCGAGCATCTGGTCGTGCGCGGTGATCGAGATCAGGCCGTCGTCGCCGGCGAGGGCCTCGGCCGCGATGCCGTACTGGTCGAGCAGGTGCTCGGGGTCCCCTCCGAGTTCGCTCACGAGCGGGGCGAAGCCGCGAAGGCTGGCGGTGCGGATCAGCGGCTGCACGCCACCACCCGGGCGCTACCGTTCCGCCAGGTGACCACGGACTCCGGGCTGCTCACCCGGGCACACCGATCTCCCCGGCCACCCGACGGCCCGACTCGACAGCCCCGTCCATGTACCCGGCCCAGCGGGTGGCGGTCTCCGTGCCCGCCCAGTGGATCGGGCCGACCGCGCGGCGCAGGTGGGGTCCGAAGCGGGTCAGGGTCCCGGGCGCGGCGAACGCGCCGTAGCACCCGCGGCTGTACTCTTCCTCCGCCCAGTCGCGCTCGATGTAGTCGACGGGTTCGCGGGCCCGGGGCCCGAAGTATCCGGCGAGATCCTCCAGCACCTGCGCCCGACGGTCGGCGGGCGTCATGCGCGAGCACCGGTCCGCGTGTCGGCCTTCGAGGAATCCGACCAGCACCCCGGGGCCACCGCCCGCGGCGCCGTGGGGGGTGTTGTCGAAGACCGTGCCCAGCGGGCGGGTGTCGCTGTTCGCCTGACCGCTCCAGCCGTCGGCGCGCCAGAACGGCTCCGGGTAGGCGACGTTGACCTTGATCACCCGTCCCATGGGCAACCGTTGGACGAGCTGGTCGCGGTCCCCGGGCAGGCCGGGGGAGTAGCGGATCCTCGACGCGAGCGGCGGAGGAACGGCGACGACCACGTGGCGCGCGCTCACGGTGTGGTGGCCGGTACGGACGCGGACGGAACCGACGTCCCACTCGACCGCGGTGACCGGGCTGTCCAGCACCACCCGTTCGCCGAGTTGCCGCGCCATCTCGATCGCGATCGTCTGCGCCCCGCCCACCACGCGGTCCTGCTGCGCTCCACCGGCGGTGTCGATCATCGCGTCCAGTCCGCCGGCCGAGCCGATGTAGAACGCCGCCCACAGCGCGGAGAGGTCCTCGGGGCCGGTCGAGAACACAGCCTCGGTGAGGAGTCGGTAGAACCCGCGGGCCCGCGGGGTGCGGGCGGTGCGTCTGAGCCAGGTGTCGAACGTCTGCGAGTCCAGGCGGTCGGCGCCGGAGGCGTTCCACGGGTCGTCGAGCGGGATGCGGGCGGCCATCCGGTCGAGCCGCCACTGGGTCTGGGCGATATCGGCCAGGGTGACCGGGTCGAACCTGGGGATCCGGCCGGTGTACTCCGCCCTGGCGCCGCCGAGTTCGGCGATGTGCCGGCCCTCGACGTGGGTGGGGAAGGTCTGCAGTCCCAGTTCGCGGATCAGTGCCAGGACGTGGTGTTGGGTGGGGCCGACCCACTGCCCCCCGACCTCGATGGGCTGGCCACCGGCGAGCGTGGCGCCCAGTAGCCTGCCGCCCACACGGTCCCGGGCCTCCAGAACCATCACCTCGTGGCCCACCCGGGTCAGCTCACGCGCGGTGACCAGGCCGGCGATCCCCGCCCCCACGACCACCACGTCCACCGATGAGTCCATTGTCGAGCCTCTCCACGCCCTCGAATCGCAGACATTCCCACAGTATTCCGAGCCCCCGCCGGCCCGGGTCAGGACAGTGAACTCGACGCGACGGACCCCTGCCGTCTGCCACCCTTGTCGGCATGGACACGGACAGGCGATCCCTGCCGCGCAACTCGTGGCTCTCCCGGGGCGAGCCGCTCGATCGTGACGACGCGGCGAGCAGGATCAGCGCTTACATCTACGGCAACATCCTGGTGCTCGCGGCGCTCGTGCCGATCGTCCAGAGCGAGAAGTACGTCGGGATCGCGATAGTGCTGGGCACCGCCCTGTCGACGTTCATCGCGCACGTCTTCGCCGAGGCGGTGGGCCACGGCGTGCGTGAGGGCGAGCCGCTGAGCCGCGCCGAGCGGCTCGCCGAACTGCGGAACTCGGTGCCGATCCTGAGCTCGGCGGTCCTGCCGTCGCTCATCCTCGCGGTCGGGTGGATCGGGGTGATCGAGCACGGTACCGCCATCCTGCTCGCGGAGATCACCGTGCTGGTGCGGATCGGCGGCGTCGTCTTTGTGATCGGCCGACTCAACGGCGAACGGCCCGATCGGAGGTGGCTCCTCGGCGCGGCGGCACTCACGGTTGTCGCCGTGGCCGTCGTGGCGCTCAAGGTCGCTCTGACGCACTGAGCCGGCGTCACCGGTCGATCATCCGCACCGGCCGTTCCGGCCGACCGGTCACCTCCCGAACAGCCTCGCCAGGAACCCCTCCGCGGGGGCCTTGGCGTGACCGGGGCACCGCTGGGACCTGGGCACGGCGGACATCACCTGGTCGACGTGCATGCCGCACCCGGCCCACGTCGTCTTTCCACAGGTCTTACAGGTGGCGGGTCTGCACATGGTCGTTCTCCTCAAGGTCACAGAGTGCGGGGTCAAGGGCCGCGGGATCGTCGCGAGGTCGCCAGGCGAACGGTCGGCTCGCTCGGGCCTCGACAGCCAGCATACATACCCTAGGGGGTATAGACAATGAACGCGCGACCAGCCTTCTCTTGACTCCCTCGTCGATGAGTGTCACTGTATTAATCACCTAATACAGCGACACGGACGGGGGCTCGATGCAGTTCGACACCGCCTCTCCGATCTGGGTGCAGCTCGTCGAGGAGTTCTCGCGACGCATCGTGATCGGGGAGTGGGCGGCGGGCGCGAGGATGCCCGGGGTCCGCGAACTGGCGTCCGACCTGGGCGTCAACCCCAACACCGCACAGCGGGCACTGGCCGAGTTGGAACGGCTCGAGCTGTGCCGATCCGAGAGGGCCAGCGGGCGATACGTCACCTCCGACGACGCCCGCATCGACGAGGTCCGCGCCGACCTCGCCTCCGGCGCCGCCCACGAGTTCATCCGTCGGGTCCGCGGCCTCGGGATGACGCAGGACAAGGCCCGAGCACTACTGGACAACAGATGGGACGACCATGACCACACCACTGCCCATGCGCACGACGGAGGTGCCTGACGTGAGCATCACCGAGAACGCCGCGCCCACACTCGTCGAGGCCTCGGGGCTGCGCATGAGTTACGGCTCCACGACCGCGTTGGACGCGCTCGACCTCCGCCTGGCTCCGGGCCGGATCGTGGGACTGCTCGGGGAGAACGGCTGCGGTAAGACCACCCTCCTCAAGATCCTCGCCGGCGTGCTCTCGGGATACTCCGGCAGCGTGCGGATCGACGGCCACGCCCCCGGACCCGAGTCCAAAGCGATCGTCTCCTTCCTGCCCGACACCAGCTTCCTCCCCGATTCCGCACGGGTGACCTACTGCCTGGAGCTCTACGCCGACTTCTTCTCCGATTTCCGCACCGAGAAGGCCCGAGACCTGATCGGGTTCTTCGGTCTGAGCGAAACCGCCCGGCTCAAGGAGATGAGCAAGGGCATGCGCGAGAAGGTCCAGATCGCGCTGGCCATGTCCCGTGACGCGAAGGTGTTCCTGCTGGACGAACCCATCTCCGGCGTCGACCCGGCCGCACGTCAGCTCATCCTCGACGGGATCCTCCGCAACCTCTCCGAGGACTCACTGCTCCTGATCTCCACGCACCTGGTGCACGACCTGGAGCCCATCCTCGACGCCGCGGTGATGATGCGCCACGGCCGCGTCCTGCTGCAGGGCGACGCCGACGACCTCCGCGGCCAGCACTCCGCCAGCCTCGATCAGATCTTCAGGGAGACCTACCGATGACGACGACACTGCTCAAGCACGAATGGTTGCGTACGCGTGGGGCGCTCGGGACGACTCTCGGCATGATCACCCTGATCGGAGTCCTGGGCAGTCTGCTCGGGGCCGCCGGATGGCCCCTTCTCTCCCAGTTCGGGATGGCCCTGGGCGTGTTGGCCGCGATCGTGGCGGTCCCGGCTGTCCAGTTGACCCTCGCCGCCGATTACTGGCGTACCGGGTACGGCCGCACCGGGTACTTCACCCACTCCATCCCCGTCCGCGGCTCGACCATTTTCTGGGTCAGGTTGGCGTGGGCGATGATCGCCTCGCTGGCCGCGCTCGTCCTCACCGCCGGGCTCGCGCTGCTCGCCTGGTGGGCGGCCGCGTTGCATTCGGGGATCACCTCGCCGTCGTCGTCAGTCCTGTCCGACACCTGGACCACGGTGACCACGGCCGCGCCGCCCTGGATGATCGCCGCCGGGCTCATCGTGGGCCTCTCCTCGTTCCTGATCTGGCCGGTCTACTACTACTTCGCGGTCTCGGTGGGGCACGAGCGGCGACTGGCGGCTCTGGGCGCCGGTGGGCCGGTCGTGGTGTTCGTCGTGATCTACGTGGCCACTCAGATGCTGTCGCTGCTGGCGATGATCGCGCTGCCGTTCGGCGTCGCGATGGGCGCCGGCAACACCCTCGAGTTCGTGCGCGTCGACGTTCTCGGCGAGCTGGCCGCGGGCGCGGCCGCCCAGAACGACGTCATGCCCGTCGGCTTCCTGGCCGCGTCGGCAGTGCTGGCGGTGTACTGCCTGTGGCGCACCGCCCGCTCGTGGGATCACAAGGTCGCCCTGGTCTGATACCGGTCGGGCCCCGGGTTCGGACGCCCGGGGCCCGACACCCGCGTCAGTCCCCGGCCTCGGCGAGGAGCCCGTAGAGGCGTTTACGCAGGGCGACCAGTTCCCGGGTGGCCGCCTCTGCGGCGGCCGGGTCGCCGGTCTGGACGACCGCCCGCACGGCCATGGCG
>NZ_JAALDV010000082.1:0-2659 GCF_014145045.1 Dietzia sp. DQ12-76 | reverse complement strand
TCAGGCGGGGCGCAGCGTGCTCGGCGCGGGGAAGGGCACCACGATCTCGCGGCCGACCTCCTCGATCGCATCGGTGAGCGCGGTCGACAGGACGATCCGGTCCTCGTACAGGTGGGCGATCCGAACCACGGTCTGGGCTCCGTCCTCGCCGAACAGGAAACGCTCCATGAGGAACCGCAGGCCGATCCCCTCGAGGACCTCCTCCGCCCGGTGCCAGTGCTCGACCGGGTCGAGCGGGCGGCCGAGGCGGTCGATCGGCACGAGCAGCGGCGCCGCGGCTGTCATGTCGATCCAGCCGATCAGCTCGCCGTCCTCACGGCGGTGCGGGATCCACTGCTCGGGAATCACATAGACCTCCGCTCCGGCCATTCCGGCGGCTCACCTGCCTCCGATTCTGGTCGTGCCCATTGCGGCGCGGGGGCCTTTCCGGCGCAGCAGGGACGACCAAATCTAAGCCGCCCCGGGGATCGGGCCCGGCCCGGGTCAGAACCTCCTGAAGCTGTGGCCGAGGAGCCGCTTGCCACCCTCGGCGAGCTTGCCGGCCCGGGCCGCGGTGGGCAGCAGCGACAGGGAGTTGAGCCGCGACGTCACGTGCAGTCGCGCGGCACGCTCGGCCTTCTTCCAGCCCCGGGCGGCGAACGCGTCCGCCTCGGCGGCGAAGAAGCGGGCCTCCTCGTCGAAGCGGCGGCCGTCGAGCGCACGCACCGAGGAGTCGGACGCCGAGTGCCGGCGGTAGAGGAATGCCAGCGTCGGGTCGTAGACCATGTGGCCGCCGGCGGTGATCACGTCGACCAGCAGCGCCAGGTCCTGCACCACGTCGAGCCCCTCGCGGAACCCGATGCGGCGAATCCACTCGGAACTCCACGCCAGTGACGGGAAGTAGGTCCAGTTGCCGTGCATCAGCGAGGTCATCAGCTTCTCGCCGTGCAGGACCGTGCGCCCGTCTGTCCTGGGCTGGGTGAACGACTTGACGGTGTCCGACAGTGGCCGGACCGGCGCACCGTGTTCGTCGATCACGCTGACGCCCACCTCCATCACCGCGGCGTCGGGAACGGCCGCGAACCCGTCGGCCACCACCTGCAGATAGTTGGGCAGCATGATGTCGTCGGCGCCCATCACCACGACGACCGGCGCGGTGACCATCTCCAGGCACTTGCGGTAGTTGCCGTTGGCACCGAGGTTGGTCTCGTTCTTCTCGTACGTCACCCGCTCGTCGCGTGCGGTGATCTCCCCCATGTAGCGGGCGGGCTCCGGGTCCGGGTAGCCGTCGTCCACCACGACCAGTCGGAAGTCCGAATAGCTCTGGGAGAGAACGCTGTCCACAGCCTTCTTGAAGTGGCCGACGTCCCCGTAGTAGGGGAGCATCACATCGATGGCCATCGGGGAACCGCCGTCCTTCTCGTCACCGGGTTGTCCGTCCGATCGCATAGTATCGACCGGCGATGAGCAGTGACAGTGAGCGACTCCCAGAGCACGGTGACACGGCCGGCGGCGACCCCGCAGACGACCCCACGGGCAACCGCGACGTCTGGCTGATCGTGCCATGCTTCAACGAGGGCACCGTCATCGAGGACGTGCTCAGCAGTGCGCGAGAGACGTTCCCCAACATCGTGGCGGTCGACGACGGGTCGTCCGACGAGTCCGCCGCCGCGATCCACCGGGCGGGGGCGCACCTCGTCCGCCACCCGGTCAATCTCGGGCAGGGCGCTGCCATCCAGACAGGTGTCGAGTACGCCCGCACCCAACCCGGCGCCCGCTACTTCGTCACCTTCGACGCCGACGGCCAGCACCAGGTCAAGGACGTCCTCGCGATGGTGGAGAGGGTCCGAGCCGAACCGGTCGACATCGTGGTGGGTACCCGCTTCGGCCGCCCGCGACGCGAGGGCGATCAGGTCCCGCTGATCAAGCGGATCGTCCTGAGGACCGTCGTCATGCTGAGCCCGCGCACCCGCCGGCTCGGCCTGACGGACGCCCACAACGGGCTCCGGGTGTTCAACGAGCGGGTCGCGAACGACCTCAACCTGCGGATGAACGGCATGAGCCACGCCAGCGAGTTCGTGGAACTGATGGACAACCGTGGGTGGCGCGTCGCGGAGCAGCCCGTCGACATCCTCTACACCGAGTACTCCATGTCGAAGGGGCAGTCGCTGCTCAACGGGATCAACATCCTCTCCGACGGGTTCGTGGGAAAGAGGTTGCCGCGATGATCAAGGCACTACTGCTGCTCGCCGGCGCCGCGCTGGTGGCGTTCTTCCTCGCCAACCGGCGCAAAGCCCGGGCGAAGGCCGGGGTCAAGATCGGCTTCGTGCTGTTCGTGGTGTTCATGGTCTATGCGGTGCTGCGCCCGGACGACCTCACCGTGGTGGCCAATGCCCTGGGCGTCCAGCGGGGCACGGACCTGGTGCTGTACGCGCTGGTCATGGGCTTCGCATTCGTCACCGTCTCCACCTACGTGCGATTCCGCGAACAGGAACTGCGATACGCCCGACTGGCCCGGTCGATCGCGCTGCAGAACGCGGTGCGGCCGGAGGACCGGCCAGACGCGACCGCGGTGATGCCCGTCGCGGACGACGACGACCGCCTACGACGGTGACCGGCCGGTCCGCTGGTCGCGCGGATACCGGCGGCGCGGAGTCCGGTGACGCGGGTACCGGCGGCG
>NZ_JAALDV010000081.1:0-2188 GCF_014145045.1 Dietzia sp. DQ12-76 | reverse complement strand
AAGGTGGCGCTCGACGCCTCGATCCAGACGGACATCCCGGATTCCGCGCGGTCGTCGGCGTTCGGCCGGTCCGAGACGGCTCTGCAGCTGGCATGGGTCGCGGGCGGCGCGCTGGGGGTCCTCCTGCCGCCGGACTTCACCGTGGGCTTCGGCGTGATCGCGGTCGTCGGCGCCCTGCTGTTCGCGCAGTCCCTCCTGACCGCGCGCGGATCCACGCTCGTGCCCGGGCTCGGCGGCAACCGACCCCGGTTCCCCGGAGAACCACGTGACCCCCGTTCGTTCGGCGCACGCCTGCTGGGCAGAATGGAGGAGTGAGCTCCCGCAGCGATGCCCCCGCCTCCGGCCCCCGCGTTCGTCCAGTCACCTGGGCGATCCTGGCGTGGGTGATCGTCATGATCGCCGCGATCGTGGGGGCGTGGCAGGGCTCGGCCTCACGCCACGGGTCGGTGCCGTCGATCACCGTCGCGACCGACCGCGATCACGTCGAGGTCCCTCCGTTCGCGGCCACGGACCTCGACGGCACCACCTATGCCAATCCGGTGGGCCGGTTCGTCATCTCGGGTGAGCACACGCTCACGGTTCGGCTCCCGGTCGAGCTGCGCCGCGCCACGCTCGACGTCTACGAGGTCCGCGCGGACGGGTTCCGCGAGTACACCGTCGAGCCCGACGGGCCCGGCGAACTGCTCGTCCCGGTCGCCCTTCCCGACGAGGGACGGATCGAGGGGCTGGCGCTCCGGGCGGTCGCGCTGGTCTACGCCGCGGACGGCTCGGAGACGATCCTCAGCGGCGAGTGGTCGGTCGGGTTCGACTACGCGGACTGATCCTGCCGGTCACGCGTCCAGTTCGCGGGCGACCGCGCGGAGAACCGAGGCCACCCGGCTCGACACCTTGTGGTCGGGACGGTGGCCGCGCCGCAACTCGGGCTGGACGGTCGACTCGAGCACCTTGATCATGTCCTCGATCATCCCGTGCAGCTCATCCGGGGAGTGCCGTGGGCCACCCCGGGGCGCACGGTCCTGCGCGACGGTGGGGTCCTCGTGGACGACCACCCGGAGCGCCTGGGGGCCGCGCCGACCGGAGACCATGTCGAACTCCACCCGCTGGCGGGGCCGGAGCGTGTCCACGCCGGCAGGAAGGGCGTCGGACCGGACGTAGACGTCCTCCCCGCCCTCGTGGGACAGGAAACCGAATCCCTTCTCCGCGTCGTACCACTTGACCCTGCCACTGGGCACCGCGAACCACCTCTCCACACGATCGCGCACAGGTGCGACCGACCATCACCACGTCGCCGTCGAGCCTACCCTCGCCGAGGTGGCGGTTCGGTGCCCGCATCGGGCCGGTAGCCTGCCCGGTGTGACCTCAGATGCCCGACCCCCGGCCGACGACCCCGACCCCTGGACCCCTCACGCGGCCCAGCCCACCCCGTCCCGCCCCAGACGTCGCGGGCTGTTCGTCGCCGCCCTGGCCGTCTTCGCCGTCGGAGTCGTCTTCACGATCCTCGCCGCACTCACCCCGTTCGTGCTGGACCGGGACGCCCCCACGTTCCTCTACGTCGGCGCGATGGTGTTCACCCCGGTCGGGTTCCTCCTGGGGCTGCTGTACGCCATCCTCGGCTCCCGGCCGCCCAGGGCGTGACGGAACCCACACGTCCGCGAATCTCCAGGTAACGAGCGGATAACACTGATAGCCACCCTTCTGCGTGACCTGGTTTTATCTCAGAATGGTGACGATCCGGCATCAACCCGCTACTGTTCGAGTCAGACTCGTCAGCGAGTTGGCATCGGACGCACCACCGAACCCCGCCCTGCGGCCGTTGCGACAGTGACCGTAACCGGGCGGGGACGGGGGACCCGATCAGGGCCCTTGCCGGGCCGGCGACCACAGGTCGCCTTGGGGTCAAGCCGCCATCCGCGGCCGGGCACACTCGTCCGAACCCGACAGCTCACCCCGTAGGCACCGAGTGAAAAGGACTGACGCGTATATGACCTCGAACACCGGACGCCACCGCGCTGCCACCCCCGCCTCCGCACCCAGGACGGCGGTGAAGGTGGTCCTCGCGGGCACCGCGTTCTCCGCCGCCGGGCTCGCCCTCGCCCCGGCCGCCAACGCGGCCCCGGACTCCGACTGGGATCGTCTCGCCCAGTGTGAGGCCGGCGGCAACTGGGGGATCAACACCGGCAACGGCTAC
>NZ_JAALDV010000080.1:0-14483 GCF_014145045.1 Dietzia sp. DQ12-76 | reverse complement strand
GACCGACACGGGCGGCCCGGATACCGCGGCGGGCGGGACCACCACCACTGCCGCGGAGTCGTCGCGGCAGGGCACCGGCGACGGGCACGGCGAGATCGAAGGCGCCGAGGAGGTGGCCGAGCCCCAGCTGCACCTGGTGAGCATCGACCGCACCGGGGCGGTCGGCATGCTCAACCTGCTCGACGGGACGTCGACCGAGCCGGGCACCATCGAGCCCCCGTCGGCGGTCACCTCGGACGGCCGGTACCTGTTCGCGGACACCGAATCCGGTGTGGAGATCGTCGACAGCGGTGTGTGGACGTGGGACCACGTCGACCACTTCCACTACTACCGCACCTCCCCGAGCATGCTCGGAGCCGTGATGGGGGACGGCCCCGCGGTCGTGACGACCTCAGGTAACGCCACCACGGGGGGTACCGGGATCTTCTTCCCGGAGTCGGGAGAGGCGGTCCTGCTGAGCAACGAGGCCCTGTCCAAGGGGCGGGTCGAGGAGGTCTTCCGTCTCGAGTCCGAACCGCACGAGGGACTGGTCGCCCCCCTCGGCAGTGGCGCGCTCGTGACCATCGTCGACGAGTCGGCAGTGGTGTCCGGGGTGGAGTTCCACGGAGCCGACGGCGCTCCGGTGGACGGTGCGACGGCGCCCTGCGCGGACGCACAGGGCGCCGTGACCACGCGCATCGGTGTGGTCGTGGGCTGTGCGGACGGGGCCGTCCTGGCCACCTACGAGGACGGCGGACCTCGGTTCGAATCGATCGCCTTCCCGGAGGGCACCGAGGCGCCGCGCGCGACGGAATTCCGTGGCCGCAAGGGACGACCGGTGGTGGCCGCGCTCGCCGGGGACGAGGGATTCTGGCTCTTGGACACCCGGTCGCGGCAGTGGCGCCTGGTGCCGACGGATCAGCCGTTGCTGCAGGTGTCCGCCGCGAGTGACGACGACTCCCACGTGGTGGGGGTGGACCGGGAGGGCCGGATCCGCGTCTTCGACGGAGAGGCCGGCACGGAGATCGCGGTGACCGAGGCACTGCTGGCAGGGTCGGTCGCGAATCCGGAGACCGCCTCCGGGATCGAGCTCACGGTCGACCGCGAGCGGGCGTATGTCAACGACCCCGTCGCAGGGGTCGTCCACGAGATCGACTACCGGGGCGACGCGCGCGTCGCCCGGAGCCTGGGGACACCCACCACCCCCGACTTCGTGGCGGAGACCGGACGATGAGGCGGCGTCCGGTGCTGTCCGCCGTGCTCGTCGCAGCGGGACTGGCCCTGTCGGGGTGCGCGATCGTGGACGGCGACGCGGGCGACCACCCCACCGTCGTCGTGACGACCAACATCCTCGGCGACGTGGTCGAGAACGTGGTGGGGGACGCGGCCGACGTCACGACCCTGATGAAGCCCAACGCCGACCCGCACTCGTTCGAGATCTCCGCTCAGGAGGCGAGCCTCATGGATCGCGCCGACCTGGTGGTGTCGAACGGACTGGGTCTCGAGGAAGGGCTCCAACAGCATCTCGACCGGGTCGCGGACACCGGGGTGCCGATGTTCGTCGCGGGGGACCAGATCGAGGTCATCGACTACTCGGACGAGGACGCCGGCGGCACCGCCGACCCGCACTTCTGGACCGACCCGGCCCGCATGGTCGACGTCGTCGACGCACTGGAGACCGAGCTTCTCGACGTGGAGGGGATCGACAGGGCCGCCGTCGAGGCGGGTGCCGCCCGGTACCGGGACCGACTCGACGAGCTCGACGACGAGATGACCGCCGCGTTCGCCACCCTCCCCGCCGACAGACGCGCGCTGGTGACCAACCACCACGTCTTCGGCTACCTCGCCGAGCGTTTCGACTTCCGCGTCCTCGGCGCGGCCATCCCCGGCGGGACCACCCTCGCCTCCCCCAGCGCCTCCGACCTCGACGGGCTCGCCTCGGCGATCACCGAGGCCGGCGTCCCCGCGATCTTCGCCGAGTCCTCCCAGCCGGATCGGCTGGTGCAGGTGCTCGCGAGCGAAGCCGGTATCGACATCAGGGTGATCGAGTTGTTCACCGAGTCGCTCACCGAAACGGGACAGGGCGCCCCCAGCTACCTGGAGATGATGCGCGCGAACACCGAGCGCATCGTCGACGGGCTCTCCGCCTGACCACCTAGTGAAAGAAGGACGAGGAATGAGAACACGACACACCCGCGGCGCAGGAGCGGTCGCGGTGCTCGCGACAGCGGCTCTGCTCGCCACCGCATGTGGCAACGGTGGTGGCGACGCCGACGCAGACGACGCCGAGGCGCAGAACGCCACCGCCACCACGACCTCGGCAGCACATGAGGGGTCTTCGGAGAACCGACTCGCGGTGGCGTACGAGAACGGCGTCGCGGTCCTCGACGGCGAGACCCTCGAGATCATCGAGGAGTTCGAGACCGAGGAGTTCACCCGCCTGAACGCGTTCGGTGACGGTCGGACCGTCCTGGTCACCACCTCCGACGGGTTCCAGGTGCTCGACACCTCGGCGCCGGAGCTCACCGACCTGGTGATCGAGGCCGAGACCCCGGCGCACGTCGTCCGGCACGCGGGCAAGACCGTGCTGTACGACGACGGCACCAGCGACACCTTCGTCTTCGATACCGACGCATTCGCCGGCGACGACGCCGACCTGCCCGATTTCGAGACCATCCCCGGCGACCAGGCGCACCACGGCGTCTCGATCGTGCTGAGCGACGGCACCTTCCTCTCGACCATCGGAGACGACGAGGGCCGCACGGGCGCCTTCGCCGTCGACGCAGACGGCGAGGAGATCGCCCGCAACGAGGAGTGCCCCGCGATTCACGGCGAGGGCACCGCCGCCGACGAGACGGTGATCTTCGGGTGCGAGGACGGTGCCCTGATCTACAAGGACGGCGCGTTCGAGAAGCTCACCGCGCCCGACGAGTACGGCCGCATGGGCAACGCCTACGTGTCCGAGGACAGCCCCCTCGTCGTCGGTGACTACAAGGACGACCCGGACGCCGAGGGCGTCCTGCTCAACAAGATCGCGCTGATCGACACCGAGGCCCGCACCCTCGAGGTCGTGGACCTGCCGGAGGACGTCGGGTACACCTGGCGCGGCGTGGTGCGCGGGCCGGACGACAAGGCCTACCTCCTGGGCACCGACGGTGCCATCCACGTGATCGACCCGGCCACCGGCGAGATCTCCGAGAGCTACGACGTGATCGGTTCCTGGGAGGGCCCGGCGGAGTGGCAGGACCCGCACCCCGGCATCGTGGTGAACGGGGACATCGCCTACGTGAGCGAGCCCGCCGCGAACACCGTGTACGCCGTGGACCTCACGAACGGTGAGGTCGTCGCCTCGGGCCAGCTCCCCGAGGCTCCCAACGAGATGGCGGTGGCCCTGGGCTGACCCTGGCTCGACCGGCTGTCGACTCCATGAGGAGCGGTCACCGCGCCGGTTCTCGTCGAGTGGGTCGGAGAAGGACCCCTCGAACGACCACGCGGTGGCCGCGCTCCTCGTGCCTGGAGGCGGCCACCGGGTGTGTCCCCTCTCGGTGAACGACGCCCCGGGACGCGAATCCATCAGCGTTCCGAACTCTGGTCGGTGGGATGACGACCGCGGATATCGGCGCCGACACCCACGGAAGAGCCGGTTATCCGGCAGAGGGCATAGACAGCGCCACGACAATTTGATTACCTCGTTGAGGACACTATCCGAGGGAGTCACGATGTTCGACGACTACGGTTTCTGGAGCGTGCTCTGGTCAGTCTTCTGGATCTTCGCGCTGGTCGCCTATCTGTTCGCATTGTTCTCGGTGATCGCAGACCTTTTCAGCGATCACCAGCTCAGCGGCTGGTGGAAGGCGGTCTGGGTGTTCTGCCTCGTGTTCGTGCCGTTCCTGACGGTCCTGGTGTATCTCATCGCCCGGGGCCCCGGTATGCAGGAACGTGCGGAACTGAGGCTGAATCGCGACCAGCGCAATTTCGACGACTACATTCGGAAGATCTCGCATTCGACAAGCCCTGCCGACGAGATCACCAAGGCCCGCGCTCTTCTCGATCAGGGGACCATTTCTCCACAGGAGTACGAGGCGCTCAAGGCCAGGGCATTAGGCCAACCCGGGTGACGACGCCGGCATTCGACGATCCGGAGACTCACGCGGGTGAGCAGACGTCCGCTCCGCGCGAGGGCCGCGACGTCGATGGCGCTGCCGGTCTTCGGATGTGAGGTGACGTTGTGGACCCAGACGACGCGGGACCTCGCGGCGTGAGCGGCCGGGTGGGGCACGTCGTGATCTTCGCGCCGTCACCCGTACTGACGATCACGGTGGAAGACCACGACGGTGACGTGGCGATTCACCTGCACCCGGGTGGGCAGGGCGTGTGGCAGGCCCGGATGGTGCGCGCTCTGGGCACGGAGGTGACCCTGTGCGCGGGGTTCGCCGGAGAGACCGGGGCAGTGCTGCAGCATCTCATCCGGGACGAAGGTTTTCGTCTGGTCGCGGTGGAACGGAAGGAAGGCTACGGCGCCGCATACATCCACGACCGTCGGCAGGGCAGTCGGCGGGTCGTCGCCGACACCAAGGGTGATTCGTTGTCGCGCCACGACCTCGACAGGTTGTACGGCCTGACACTCCGTGAAGCCATCGGCTCGGATGTGGTGCTTCTCAGCGGTCCCGCCGGCGGGGGCGTCGTACCTGCCGACGTCTACCGACGGCTCGCGGCGGACCTGCGCACCTGCCGGTGCAGAGTGATGGTCGACCTCATCGGGGAGCGGCTCGATTCCGCCCTCCAGGGTGGGGTGGACGTCGTCAAGGTCAGCCACGAGGAGTTGCTGGCGGATGGCAGGATCTCCTCGGTCGACGTGCGGGAGATCGTCTCGGCGATGCACGCGATCCGCAGTGCGGGCGCGGAGACGGTGATCGTGACCCGCGCCGAGAAGGGTTTGCTCCTCCTCGACGACGAGGGAGTCCGCGAGGTCGTCGCGCCGGCCATGCAGGTCGAGGACTCGACGGGCGCTGGCGACAGCTTCACCGCCGCTACCGCAGCGGTTCTTGCCCGGGGTTCGGGGATCGAGAAGGCGGTGTCACTGGGGGCGGCGGCCGGAGCGTTGAACGTCACGCGACACGGTCTGGGCACCGGCGAGTTGTCCACCATCAGGAGATTCAGCGAATTCGTGCAGATCAGTCCCTATGACTGGCAACGGCCTCCGGAGGTGCGGATCACGCCCGCCCAGCTTTCCGACTTCATCCGAAGGGGGTGACGGACCCTGCTCGCGTTGGTCACCAATGACGACGGTCTGGACTCTCCGGGCCTGTTGGCATTGGCCGGAGCGGCACGCGCAAGCGGGCTGGATGTGGTGGTGGCGGCGCCGGTGGAAGAAGCCAGCGGCAGCAGTGCGTCCATCACCGCCACCGAGGCTTCCGCCGTCACCGCCGCAGGTGGGCAGGGCAGCATCCGCGTAGAGCGTCGCACGCTTCCGGGAATGGAGGTGCCGGCGTTCGCCGTGTACGCCGCGCCGGCGCTGATCGTGTTGCTCGCAGCGCATCGTGCGTTCAGTGACGGGCCGCCGGATCTCGTCCTGTCCGGCATCAACCGCGGTGCCAACGTGGGCAGGGCGATTCTGCACTCCGGCACCGTGGGGGCCGCACTGACCGGTGGCCTCAACGGCGCCCGCGGCCTGGCGGTGTCGTTGGCGACCGATCACACGGACGCCGCAGCGCACTGGTCGAGCGCAGCGGCAGTGACCTCGCGGGTCCTCCCGGCGCTCTTGGCGAGCTCCAGCGGCACGGTGCTGAATGTCAATGTCCCCAACACCCCGCGCGCTGACGGGCTCACGATCACCAGCGCCCCGTTGGCGCCTTTCGGCATCGTCCACACCACCATGGTCGAGGCCGGCAGTAACCACGTCCATCTCATCCTGGCCGACACGCCGGAGGAGCACGAGGCCCACACCGACGCGGCGCTGCTCGGTGCGGGAGTGGCCACCGTGACCAGCATCACGGGCATCGGGGAGCGCGGATCCAACCTGGACACAGTGGTCAACCCCGAGAACGCCGACGCGGGGTGATCCTGGCCGGTGCGGTTCTCGCTATCCGCCATGGGGGGCGATCACCGCGCGTCCGCTGACCCGGCCGTCGACGAGCTTCTGGTACACCTCCAGGGCCTGGTCCAGGGGATACACGTGGACCTCCGGGTTGATCTTGCCGGCCCGGTACAGGTCCACCACCTCGTGGAGGTCCTCGAGGGTGCCCCAGTAGGTGGAGGAGAAGTTGACCTCGTAGGGCAGGCGGAAGACGTTCCAGGGGAAGTCGGCGCCGGCCAGGCCGACCACCGTGACCGAGCCCTGCTGGGCCACCACCGAGGCGGCGAGTTCCAGAGTGGGGGAGGAGCCCACGATGTCGAACACCGCGGTGACGCCGCGGCCGCCGGTGAGCTCGCGGAGGGTCTCGGCGGCGCCCTCGCTCGGGATGCCGATCGCCCCGTCGGCCTCCGCGGCGGCGACGGCCTCCGGCTTGGTGTCGGTGGCGTACACCGTGGCCCCGGTCATGGCCCGGATGATCTGCACCGCCACCAGACCCAGGCCGCCCAGGCCGATGCAGAGTGCGGTCGCGCCCGGGGTGGTCAGGTCCGGCAGCACCCGCTTGATGGCGTGGTACGGGGTGAGGCCGGCGTCCGCCAGGGGAGCGGCGGCGACGGGGTCGGCATCGCCCAGCGGGATGAGGTTGCGCGCGTTGGTGGTCATGTACTCGGCCATGCCGCCGTCCCGGCCGAGCCCGGTGGCCAGGTACCCCACCGACGGCACGTCCTGGCAGTAGGTGTCCTGCCCCCGCGAACACGGCTTGCACCGACCGCACCCGATCGGCCCGTAGACCAGGAACGCCTCGCCCGTGTTCAGGCCGGTGACGCCGGGGCCGAGCTCCTCGATCCATCCGGAGACCTCGTGGCCCAGGGTGAACGGCGGGGTGAGGAAGCCGGTGGGGTCGCCGGGGAACTCATGGAACAGGCCCACATCGGAATGGCAGGCGCCCGAACCGGCCACCTTGAGCAGGACCTCGCCCGGGCCGGGGGTGGGTCTGTCGACGTCCTTGAATTGGGGGAAGGTCTTGAAGCCCTCGAACACGACTGCCTTCATGGCGGCGCTCCTCGCTGTGTCGCCGGAGGGCGCACCGGACGAGTGACGCCCACGTAGGCGATTCTACCGCCACCGTCCGGGGTCCGACAGACCTCAGAGGCGGTATTCTGCTCCCCCCTAGGGGGCTAGCCGATTCGGCGCGCAGGCTCGTACCATCTGGTCCGTTCCACGTTCCACCGGCGTGTTCTCCGGAGGTGGGTCTCATGCCAGTCGCCTCGTCGTCCGACAGCCCGGCCCCGTCGGAGGCCGGGCTGTCTTCCGGCGAGGCCGCGGACCGGCTTCGTGCCGACGGTCGGAACGCGCTTCCCACGTCGCGGCCTCGCTCGCCCCTGTTGGCGCTGGCCGCGCAGATGGTGAACTTCTTCGCTCTCATGCTCTGGGTCGCGGCCGCCCTGGCGTGGGTGGCGGACATGCCGGCTCTGTCCCTGGCGATAGGGGTCGTGGTGGTGGTCAACGGTCTCTTCGCGTTCGCGCAGCAGTACCGAGCCGATCGCGCCGCCGCTGCACTCGAGGACCTACTCCCGCCGCAGGTGCGGGTGGTGCGGGACGGGAAGGTGGTCCGGATCTCGGCCGAGCAGTTGGTGGTGGGAGACGCTGTTCAGCTCGAGGCGGGAGACCGGATCAGTGCCGATCTCCGGCTCGACACCGCGGTGGGTCTCGCCGTGGACGAGTCGCTGCTGACCGGAGAGAGCGCGGTCGTCCACCCGGATGCCGGGGACACCGCCTACGCGGGAACCTTCGTCGTCGAAGGGGCCGGTTCGGCGACGGTCACCGCCACCGGTACGCGAACCCGACTGGCTTCTGTCGCGGTGATGACGCACTCGGCAGCCCGGCCGACGAGCCCGCTGACCCGGCAGTTGCACCGCGTGGTCAGGATGGTGTCCCTGATCGCCGCCGGCACAGGGGTCGCCTCCTTCGTCGTCCTGGTCGCCCTCGGAACCGAGGCGTCCGAGGGCTTCCTGTTCGCGATCGGTGTCACGGTCGCGCTCGTTCCCGAGGGATTGTTACCCACGGTCACCCTTTCCCTGGCGCGCAGCGCCCAGGTGATGGCTCGGGACCGGGCACTGGTCAAGAGGCTCGAGGCGGTCGAGACCCTGGGGACGACGACCTACATATGCAGCGACAAGACCGGCACTCTGACCCAGAACCGGATGAGCGTGAGACGGGTGTGGACTCCCGCCGGCACCGTCACCGTGTCCGGAGAGGGCTACGCGCCCGAGGGAGAGGCGACGGGGGGAGCCTGCGCGATCCGAGCGGCCGCGCTCGCGACGGCATCGGCGGCGGCATGCGTCTCGGGTCGCCCGGAGCTCGTCGACGGCCGGTGGACCGCCCGGGGTGACCCGATGGAGGTGGCCCTGGTGGTGGCCCAGGCGCGTCTTGATGGGCAGCGCGAGCCCGTACGGCCAGAGCGTCGTCGGATACCGTTCGATCCGCGGGCCCGATGCTCGGGGGCGGTCGACGATGACTGGATCCACCTGCTCGGCGCGGCCGAATCGGTCCTGCCGCGGTGCTCGGGGTCCACCGTGGCGGCCGCACAGGAGGTGACGGCTGCGGGCGGCGAAGGTTTGCGGGTGGTGGCGGTCGCCCGAGCCGTTCGTCCGGAGACCGGGGAGGGGGAGCCTCTCCCCTGGGAATGCGACGGCATGGAGCTGCTCGGGCTGCTCTGCCTCGAGGACCCTCCCCGTGAGGGTGTGGCCGACGCGCTGGGTCAATGCCGCCGGGCCGGGGTCGCCGTGGCGATGCTCACCGGTGACCATCCCGACACCGCCGCTGCGATCGCCCGGCAGATCGGCCTGCTCGGCGCCGGGCCGGATGCCTCCGCACGGGTGATCGCGGGTGCCGATCTTCCCGTTGATGACGACGAGCTCGGAGAGCTGCTCGACACCGACGGGACGGTGGTCGCGCGGATCACCCCGGAGGACAAGCTGCGCGTCGCCAGGGCGTTGCAGAAGCGCGGCCACGTCGTGGCGATGACCGGTGACGGGGTCAACGACGGGCCTGCGTTACGGCAGGCCGATATCGGCGTGGCGATGGGAGCGGGCGGCACCGACGTCGCACGCGAGGCCGCCGATGTCGTGCTGCTCGACGACCACTTCGCCACTATCGTCCGCGCGGTGGAACTGGGCAGAGCGACGTGGTCCAACGTGAGGCGGTTCCTCACGTACCACCTCACCGACAACGTCGCCGAGCTCACACCTTTCGTCGTGTGGGCACTCAGTGGCGGCACGGTGCCCCTCGCTCTCGGCGTGTTGCAGATCCTCGCAGTGGACATCGGCACCGATCTGCTGCCCGCGCTCGCCCTGGGAGCGGAACCGGCCAGGCGCCAGGTGATGAAAGGGCCGCTGCGCACCGATTCGTTGCTGGACGGGCGAATCCTGCGACGGGTGTTCGGTGTGCTCGGTCCCACGGAGGCGCTGGTCGTCATGTCCGCATTTCTCGCGGTCCTCCTGATGGCCGGGTGGTCCCCGGGCGCCGCCGTCGACCCGGGCACACTGGCGGCGGCGTCAGGAGCAGCCTTCGCCGCCCTGGTACTGGGCCAGTTCGCCAACGCACTGGCGTGCCGTTCCGAATCCACGTGGTTCGGCGCGATCCCTCTCATGTCCAACACGCTCCTGCTGTGGGCTCAGGTATCGATGCTCGCCGCCCTCGCCGTCTTCCTGTTCGTGCCGCCGGTCCACCAGGTGTTGGGAGGAACGAATCCACCTCTCATCGGTTGGGTGGTGGCCGCGATCGCCATCCCTGCGGTGCTCACGGCTGACAGTCTCCACAAGTGGCGGCGTCGCCACGGGCGCGCCTGACACCGACCGGCGAGACCCCGGCACCGGGGAGCGCGCGGGTCGCCGGGGGCACCGGGGGGCGAGCTACACCCGTACTCGGTAGTCGACCGTTCCGGCGCTAGATGAAGGCGCACGGCGGTGCCACTATTGGACTCGTGGCCCGACACAGCGAGGGCGGGTCGGGGACCGAGCCGCCGACAGGTCAGTTGACTCTGGAGCAGGCGTCCGTCATGCCCGCGCCGGATGTGCTGACCGCGCTCGGGGTGCCCGGCTCCGGTCTGGACGAGGAGCGGGCCGCCGACCGATTGGCGGTCGACGGCCCCAACGTCCTTCCCGGAAGTCGGGCGACCTGGTGGAGAGTGCTCCTGCGGCAGTTCGCCAACCCCGTGTTGCTCCTTCTGCTCATCGCCGCGAGTCTGTCTTTCGCCACCGGGGATCAGGTCAACGCGCTGATCATCGGTGCCATCATGGCGGCCAGTACCGGGCTGGGGTTCGTCAACGAGTACCGCGCCGAGCGCACCGCCCAGGACCTGCATCGCCAGGTCAGTCACAGCGTGGTGGTGATCCGCGGTGGGCGGGATCGATCCGTCGACGTCAAGAAGCTCGTGGTCGGTGATCTGGTGCGGATCGGCCTGGGTTCGATCGTGCCGGCCGACGTGCGGGTGCTGGAGTGCAACGAGCTGGAAGCCGATGAGTCGGTGTTGACCGGCGAGGCTCTGCCGGTGTCCAAGTCCCCGGAGCCCGTGGAACCGGGCGCCGGTCTCGGGGAACTGAGATCGTGTCTGCTGATGGGCACGGTGGTCCGGCACGGGGACGCCGTCGCCGCGGTGGTCGCCACCGGTGAGGACGCCCAGTTCGGACGGATCGCGCAGGGATTGGGGGACCGGGCGCCGCGCACGGGTTTCGAGACGGGGCTGACGCGGTTCTCGATGATGCTGTTGTGGATCGGTCTGGCGCTGATGGTGGGGATCCTGGTGATCAACCTGCTGCTCCGGCGCCCGTTCCTCGACGCCCTGCTGTTCTCACTGGCGATCGCGGTGGGCATCACCCCGCAGTTGTTGCCGGCGGTGGTGAGCACCTCGCTGGCGGCGGGATCGCGACTGCTGGCGAAAGAGAAGGTGCTGGTCAAGCGATTGACGAGCATTGAGGACCTGGGCAACATGGACGTGCTGGTCACGGATAAGACAGGCACGCTCACCGAAGGACGGATCACCTTTCTCGAGTCCGTACCCGCCGGGCAGGACCAGACGGCCACGACGCGCCTGGGCGTGTTGTGCTGCGAGGCCGATCCTGCGGCCGGGGGTGCCGGGGCGGGGCAGAACGCCCTGGACGCCGCACTCTGGCGAGCAGTCGGGCCGGGGTCCGGGCACCCGGCCGAGGTGACCGGAACACGGAGGGTGGATCTCCGCCCCTTCGACCATGAATCGCTGACCTCCTCGGTGCTCGTGGACTTCGTGGACGGTCAGCGGTGGGAGATTCTCAAGGGAGCTCCCGAGGTGGTGGTGTCCAGGTGCTCTCCGGACGAGGACGAGGGGCGCGCCACGATGGGTGGGCTCTTCGAACAGGGCCTCCGAGTCGTCGCTGTGGCGGTGCGGCGGGCGGACGACGAGACCGAGCTCGCCTCGTCTCCGCCGTCCGGATTCCACCTGGCCGGGTTCCTGTGTTTTGTCGATCGGCCCAAACCCGACGCCGTCGACGCGCTTCGTGCCCTGGCCCACCTCGGGATCGGGGTGAAGGTCACCACCGGCGACAACGAGGTCGTCGCGGTCAAGGTGTGTCGGGACCTCGGGCTCACCGACGACGCCGGGGCCGTCCCGGTGCTGACCGGGCGCCAGGTCGAGGCGCTCGATGATCAGGCCCTGGGGGCCGCACTCGCCACGACGATCGTCTTCGCCCGGGTCTCCCCGACGCACAAGGCCCGGATCATCCGTCTGCTCCGCGCCCGGCACGCTGTCGGGTACCTCGGCGACGGGGTCAACGATGCCCTGGCCCTGCACGAGGCCGATGTCGGGATCTCGGTGGACACCGGCACCGACGTGGCCAAGGACTCGGCCGATGTGATCATGCTCGAGAAGGATCTAGGCACTCTGGCCCGTGGGGTCGTGAGCGGTCGGCGGATCTTCGCCAACACCATCAAGTACGTCCTCATGGGGACCTCGTCCAACTTCGGGAACATGTTCTCCGCCGCGGCGGCCAGCGCCTTTCTGACCTTCCTTCCGATGTTGCCCCAGCAGATCCTCCTCAACAACGTCCTCTACGACACCTCACAGCTGGCCATTCCCACCGACAGGGTCGACGAGGAGCAGTTGCGCAAGCCCTCCCACTGGGACCTGGGACAGATCCGACGGTTCATGCTCGTCTTCGGTCCGGCCTCCTCCCTCTTCGACTTCGCGACCTTCGCTCTGCTGCTGGGTGTCCTCCATGCCGGCCCGGACGAGTTCCGCACGGGTTGGTTCGTGGAGTCGCTGGCGACCCAGACCCTGATCGTCTTCGCCATCCGAACCCGGAGAGTCCCGTTCCTGCGCAGTCGTCCCTCGTGGCTGTTGACGGGGTCGGTCCTGGCGGTCGTGGCCGTCGGCGTGGCGCTGCCGTTCACCCCGCTCGGCCCGCTGCTGGGGTTCGTCGGACTACCGGCACTGTTCTACGTGGCCCTAGCGGCGATGGCGCTGATCTACCTGGTACTGATCGAAACCGTCAAGCACGTCTTCTTCCGGGCCGAGAGCGAGCGTGCTGCCGCCCTGCCGCATCGCCGTCGGACTCATCCGCACCCCTCGACCGGCATCCACAGAAGAGCCGTCGGCCTCGTCGCCCATCAGGGTGCCCCTGCCCGGGTCTCCTTCAGCGGCGGGCCCGCCTCAGCGTGGCCACGAGGCGGGCTCCCTGGCCGAGTCCCACCTTCGGGAGGTAGGCCCGTCCCACCGCGACGCCGATCGCCGGGAGGGTCGCCGCATCCGGGTAGCACAGATGTAGAGGGCGGTACTCCGGGTGGAACTTGGCCTTGAAGGCGAGGAGTGAGCGGAACCCGTAGACGGGCTCGAGTGTCTCTCCCACGCGGTCCAGGGCGGCCGAGAGCGCGGTGGCGTCCTGCTTCGCGGTCGGTGCGCCGTCTCCGGGTTCACGCCGGCCGTGACCCAGCGGTGCCCCGGATAGGCTGAGGAACTCCAGGCCCTCCTCCTTGGCGGTGAGCGCGGCGGAGGCGATGAGGAACTCGGTCGTCGGCCGGAAGCCACCGGTCCGGCGGCGCATGAAGTCCAAGGTGAGTCCCACGGAAGCGCCCTCTCGGTAGACGGGCAGCCACGACGTCACCCCGTGGACCACGTCGTCCCCGTCGACGGCCAGCAGCAGGCGCACCTCGGGATCGCGGAGCTCGTCGATCCCGCCGAGGGTGAAACCCATCTCGGGCAGGCCCTTGTCGGCCACCCATTCCTCGGAGATCGCCACGATCTGCTGGGTCAGCGTCAAGGGGGCCTCAGCGAAGGTCGTCCACGTGACCGTCACCTGTTCCTTTCCCGCCCGGTTCAGGGCGGTGCGGACGTCCTGGAACCGCTTGCCGGTGAACGCCAGGTCGGGCAGAGGGATCACTGTCTCCTCGGCCACCTGGACCGAGGACCATCGCGCCGCCCGCAGCGCCGCCGCCAGCTCGTCGTCGACGGAGTAGAAACAGGGAGCCAGGCCCTGGAGGGCACAGTGTTCGGCGAACTCCAGCGCCGCGGGTCCGGCCTGGTCCGGTGGCCCGACCGGGCCTCCGGTGGTCAGTGCGACCCGGCCCACCACCCGGAAGGCCACCACGGACGGGCGGCCCGGCGGGTGCTGGCTGGTGAACCAGTACTCATTTCCGTCCCAGGTCGTCATCCACGACAGCGAGGACCCGCCCGGAGTGTGCAGCAGCTCCCGCAGGCGCTCGTGCGCCGCCGGGTCCTCGTCTCTCCGGCGCGCCCGCAGCAGGCGCCACAGGATCACGATGACCCCGGCCCAGACGGCGACCCCGATCCACTCGAACAGCGCCGTCGCCGCGTCGGAGACGGGGAGCAGGGTCGGTCCGAACAGGCCCAGGTACGCGGGAGGGATGAGGCGGGCCGGATAGTCGCCGGCGAGCTCGGCGATCGACGGATCGGACAGGCCCGAGGCCGCGACGCCCTCGGTGACCACCGCGCCGAGACCGACGAACGCGACGAACCCGCCGAGCACCACCGCCGCGATCGACAGGGTCGCCCGTCTGACCGCACGGCGGCTCGCTCGGATGCGGAAGAACCGGCCGGTGAACGTCAGGGTGAGCAGAACCGCGGCCAGGACGACCAACGGGGAGACCACCCAGACCGTGAGCGCGTGTGGAGCGGCCCCGAAGATCAGTTGGCGTCGTCCGTGCCCGCCCTCGATCGGGCCGGTGACGAGCAGAGCGACCGAGGCGGCGAGCTGGGTACCGTACGCGGCCAGCGCCCACCAGCGCGCGGCGCGCCTGCCGCGTCGAAGCCCGTCGGCCAGGACGAGGATGAGCACGGACGGCATGAGGGTGAGGGCGAGGGGGCCGACCCCGGTCAGGCGGAGAAGCTGTCTGGCGTTCCAGCAGTCGATCCCGCCCGGCGCGGCGTCGCACAGCTCCG
>NZ_JAALDV010000007.1:0-6541 GCF_014145045.1 Dietzia sp. DQ12-76 | reverse complement strand
TTGTTCCCGCTGGACGCGGTCCCGCGCGTCATCCCGGCGGACCAGTGGGCCCGGATCTCGGCGGGAATAGAACAACGGGCCCGGGCGATGGAGCTGTTCCTCCGGGACATCTACGGTCCCGGTGAGATCATCCGCGCCGGCATCGTCCCCGCCGAGGCCCTCGACCGCGCCCCGGGCTTCCGGCCCACCGGCCGGTCGGTCCCGGAGGGGGCGTTGCACGCGCCGGTGTGCGGCGTCGACCTGGTCTCCACCGCCCCCGGCGAGTGGGTCGTCCTCGAGGACAACCTGCGGATGGCGGGGGGTCTGGCCATGGCGGTCGCCCTGCGCGACCGGATCAGCGAGGGCTTCCCCGAGTTCGGCGCGCGGTCCGAGGTCCACGATCCCCGGGTCGGCCTGGAGATGCTGTCGGAGACGCTGCGTGCCGCCGCACCGGGCGGCGTCGACGATCCCGCCATCGCGGTGGTGATCGCCGAGGACGAGCGCGAGGCCTTCGACCTCAACAACGCCGCGGCGGCGATCGGCGGCGAGATCGTCACCCCGGACGAGCTGACGGTCGACGACGGCCGCCTCTGGCGGGCTCACGGTGGCGACCGCACCGCAGTCGACGTGCTCTACGTCCGTATGGACGAGGAGATGCTGCTGTCGTCGGCGGGCGCGGACGGAACGGTGCTGCGGCGCGGACTCCTCAGCGCGATGGCGGAAGGCGGCGTGGCCGTGGTGAACGCGCCCGGGAACGGCGCCGCGGACGACAAGGCGATCTACGCCCGCGTGCCGCAGATCATCGACTTCTACCTGGGCGAGAAACCCCTCATCGGCCAGGTCGAGACCTATGTCTGTTCGGACCCCGAGCAGCGCAGGCAGGTCCTCGACCGCCTCGGAGAACTGGTGGTCAAACCGATCGACGGGTACGGGGGCTCCGGCATCACCGTGGGCCCGGAGTGCTCTCCCCGCGAGCTCGACGAGCGGCGGGACGAGTTGCGGCGGCACGGTGAGAGATTCGTCGCCCAGGAGGTCCAGTCCCTGTCCACACTGCCGACGTTCAACGGTCACGAACTGCAGCGCAGGCACGTCGACATGCGGGCGTTCGTCATGCTCCGGAGCGGGGCCTCGGGTGAGATCCTCGCCTCCGCCCCGCCCGTCGCACTGACACGCGTGGCCCCGGCGGGCACGATGGTCGTCAACGCCTCGAGCGGGGGCGGGGGAAAGGACACCTGGATCCACCGTGCATGACACGACCGAGATCACCGAGGAGGCGGAGTCGCTGGACCTCGCCGGCCCGCCCGACGACGCCGTCGGGGGGCCGGGAGAGATCCGGCACACCACCTCGCCCTGCCTGTCCCCGGACGGCTCGATGCTGGCGTGCGTGGTCACCGAGCGCACCGGCTACCCACGCGCGGTCCAACGGCCTCTCGGCCTCGGTGGCCTGGACGGGGCCGGTCCGGAACGCGACGTGGTCCTTCCCGTCAACGGACCGGTGCGACGCGTCGCGTACTCGCCCAGCGGCAAGTGGCTGGCCTGCGAGGTGGCCCCCGACGGTGGCGAGCGCGAGCGGATCTGGCTGGTCACGACCGACCCCGCGGACCGGGACGTCTATCCGATCGACACCCACGACGACGCCACCGAGCAGATCGTCTGCTGGGACGGCGATCTGTTGGCCCTGACCGCCTTCGACTCCGAGGGGCTGGCCGAGGGCAGGCTGGTGGACCCGGAGACGGGTGAGAGCACGATCGTCGACTCCCGGATGGGAGGCGCGCTCGTCCACGCCCGCGACGGGGCGGCCCTGTTCCGGGTCGGGGCGCGCGGCCACCGCGAACTGCTCCGCATCGTTCCGGACGGCCGGTGGTGGCCGCTCCTGCCCGTGGACACCGGGTCGACCACCGACGCCGGCGTGATACTCGACGCCGGCGGCGGTGACCGGCCCATGAGGATGATCGTGCGCAGTGATCACTCCGCGGACCGGATGGGACTGCTCGCGGTGGAGGCGGACGAGGAGTTCACGGAGTCGTGGCCGCTCGCCTACCGGGAGGACGCCGACCTCGATCGCGTCGAGGTGAGCCTGGACCGCACGACCGCCGTGCTGCTGTGGAACGTCCGCGGGGGACTGTCGGAGATCGAGGTCCTGGACCTGCGCCGGAGCCGACCACGGGTGATCGTCAGACCGCCACTGCCCGACGTGGTCGCGTCCTCGCCCACGCTCACCGCCGACGGGCGTCTGCTGGCGCTCACCGTCCAGAGTCTCGACCAGCCACCGCGCATCGTGATGTACGACGTGGAGCGACGGAGGTGGACGGGGGAGCCCCCGAGGCAACCGGACCCGGTCCCGCAGCTGGTCCGCTTCACGGCCCGCGACGGTCTGGAACTCTCGGGGTGGCTGTACCGCGCCGATCCGGCCGACGAGCCGACGCCCACGGTGGTCCACCTCCACGGCGGGCCCGAGGGGCAGTCCCGACCGGGGTACAACGACCTCGCCCGCCGGTACCTGGACATCGGTGTGACCTACTTCGAGCCCAACGTGCGCGGGTCCACCGGGTCCGGCCGCTTCTTCAGCCACGCCGACGACCGCTACGGCCGCTTCGCGGGGATCGACGATGTCGAGGACGCGCTGTTGCACCTCGTCGAGCAGGGCATCGCCGACCCCGACCGGGCGGTGGTCTCGGGCCGCTCGTACGGCGGGTACCTGGTCAACGCGACCCTGGTGCGGCATCCCGGGCGCTGGCGCGGGGGGATCGCGGCGTGTGGGATGAGTGATCTCCAGACCTTCTACCGCACCACCGAGCCGTGGATCGCCGCCGCCGCGTACCCCAAGTACGGCAACCCACTCCAGGAGCGTGAACTGCTCAGGGAGGCCTCGCCCCTGCACCTGTACCACCACGTGGACGTGCCCGTGCTCTTCGTCCACGGCGCGCACGACACCAACGTGCCGCTCAGCGAGACCGAACAGGCGGTCGAGGCGTTGCGGCGCCGCGGGGTACCGGTGGACGTGTTGCTCTTCGAGGACGAGGGTCACGAGTTCGTGAAATTGGCCAACAGGCAGCTGCTCGGGGACCGGGTGGTCGACTTCTGTCAGGAGGTGTTCGGTGTTCGGACGCAAGAAGGGTGACACCGCCGACGCGGGCGGGTTCGAGGGGCGACTGATCGGGTGGCGGCGCCACATCCACACCCACCCCGAGTTGTCCTACGAGGAGACCGAGACCACCGACTACATCGAGGGTGAGCTCCGGTCGATGGGGCTGCGGCCGACCCGGTTCCGCATCGGCACCGGCCTGTGGTGCGATGTCCCGGCCGCCGAGGGCGCCACCGCGACGGACGTCGTGGCCCTGCGCGCGGACATCGACGCGCTCGCGATGAGCGAGGACTCCGGCGAGTCCTTCGCCTCGGAGGTCGACGGGGTGGCCCACACGTGTGGCCACGACGGTCACACCGCGATGCTGCTGGGGGCGGCCGAGATGTTGGTCGCCGACCCGCCACCGCGCCCCGTGCGCCTGATCTTCCAGCCGGCCGAGGAGACCATGCCGGGCGGCGCCAAGGAGTGCGTCGAGGAGGGCGTGGTCGAGGGCGTGGACCGGATCCTCGCGCTGCACTGCGATCCGCACCGCCGCGTCGGCGAGGTGGGGGTGACGGGCGGCGCCATCACGTCGTCCAACGCCAAGATCGGCGTCACCGTCCACTCGAACGGAGGCCACACGGCGCGGCCGCACGAGACCCAGGACACGGTCTTCGCGCTGGCGCAGATCGTCACGGGGGTGACCGCCGTGGTGGACCGGACCATCGACCCGCGCTCGGGCACGGTCCTGACCTGGGCTTCGATCAAGGCCGGGGGGACGGCTCCCAACGTCATCCCCGACTCGGGCCAGCTGTGGGGCACCCTGCGCAGCGCCGACCGCGACGTCTGGGCCACGGCGGAACCCGTCGTCCGCGGGGCCGTCGAGTCGATCGCCGCGACGTACGGGCTACGCGCCGAGGTGGAGTACGTCCAGGGTGTGCCACCGGTGGTCAACGACCAGGCCTGCGCCGACCTGGCGGCGTCCGCGGTCGAGCAGGTGCTCGGACCGGACGGGGTGGGTACGGCCGTGCAGTCCAGCGGCGGCGAGGACTTCGCCTGGTACACCGAGGAGATCCCCGGCGTCTACCTGCGGCTGGGGGTGTGGGACGGGGAGTCCGAGGAGACCGACCTGCACCACCCCGGGTTCGTCCTGGACGAGGCGGCACTGCCCCACGGTGCCCGCATCTTCGACGCGTTCGCGCGGCTTCACCGCGGGGAGTGACGGAAGGGGGTATCAGAAGTGAGTGAGCACGAGCAGAGTGACGAGGGGACGTACTCGACCGTCGGACTCATGGCGGACCCAGGTGCGCCCGACAGGGTGGCGGCCGCGATCGCGGACGACCTCGCCGACGATCTGACCCGCGAGCTCGGGGGGAGGTGGCGGGTCGAGGTCGCCCGGGAAACACTCCCGCTCGGTCCGGACGGCGAGGTCCGACTCACCGAGCACGCACCCCGTCTGTTGCAGCAGCACTCGTGGGATTTCGTCGTCTACCTGACTGATCTGCCGAGCCGATCCGGCGGGGACCCGGTGTTGTACGACGTCAACGACTCCACTGCCGCCGCGCTGGTATGTCTGCCGGTGCTCGGCGTAGTCCGGGTGAAGGCGAAGGTCAGGGCGCTCCTTCGTCGCCTGGTGAGGGCGGGCACTCGCCGGGACGGTGTCGGCCCGTCCGGTTCGGACGATCTTCCCCCCGCCACGTGCAGCGGGGCGATGAGCAGGATCCGGCTACTCGGAGGGATGGTGCTCAACAACAGGCCCACCCGGATGGTGACAGGATTAGCCGGTGTCGTCGCCGCCGGGGCGGGCACCGGCGCCTTCGGCGTCTTCTACGGCAGCATCGCCTCCCTGGCGGTGGCACTACATCCGATGCGGTTGCTGCTGATCGGCGTGCTGGGTGTCCTCACGCTGGTGTCCTGGCTGATTCTGCGCAACGGGATGTGGACCCGTTCCGATGACGAATTCGGACGGGGTCATCGGCGGATGGACAACGCGGCCACCGTGCTGACGGTCGGCGTCGGTGTGGGAATCATGTTCCTCGCCCTGCTGGTGGCGATGTTCGTGCTGGCCATCGTGGTGTTGGACGCTGGCTACCTCGAGACCCAGCTCGGGCGGCCCGTCAGTGTTTCGGACTACTTCCGCCTGGCGTGGCTGTCCACCTGCCTCGGGGCGTTCGCCGGCGCGCTGGGGTCGAACTTCGACGACGAGGACGTGGTCCGCGCGGCCACCTACAGTCTCCGGTGGCACGAACGCCGCACGATGTTCGACGACTATCAGCGGCGAGCCGGCGAGCGTCGGGAGCAGCGGGAGCGCCAGCGGATCGAGTCCGAGAACTCCGAGGACTCCGGGAACTCCGGGGGCCCCGGGAACTCCGAGGACGACGCGAACGGCGCCGGGGGGACGTCCACGGTGGAGGATGACCGCCCGAGAGGGTAGACAAGTCACATGACAGCCGCCCCGACCCAGATCGCGTCCCCGGCCTCCGCCCCCGCCCTGCCCGTCGGCAGCGGGCCGCTCTCGGAGGCCGTGGTCACGGCGCTGGCGACGGGCCGGACCGATGGGCTCCCGGACGTCTCGGCGGACACAGATCCGATGGGTCGCGACCTCCAGCTCGCGCTCTACACGCTCTATGAGCTCCACTACCGGGGCTTCGCCGGCGTGGACTCCGACCTGGAGTGGGACCCCGAACTCCTGCGCCTCCGTCGCGCGCTGGAGACCCTGTTCCTCGATCATCTCCGGGGAGCGGTCGAGCCGGGTGACGATCCCGTGGCCGAGATGGACGCACTGTCCGTCGAGGCGACCTCCGGCACGGGCCCGTCCTGGTACTTCAAGGACGAGGGCACCTGGGACCAGCTGCGCGAGTACTTCGCCCACCGGTCGCTCTACCACCTGAAGGAGGGCGATCCCCACGCGTTCGCCATCCCGCGGCTGCAGGGGCAGGCCAAGGCCTCGTTCGTCGCCGTGGAGTTCGACGAGTTCGGCGGCGGGCGCGGAGAGCGGGTCCACCAGCAGCTCTGGGCCGATCTCATGCGGGCCGCCGATCTGGACCCCGGCTACCTGGGGTACCTCGACCGGGTGTCGGCGGCGACGCTGTCGACCGTCAACCTGATGTCACTGTTCGGGCTGCACCGGTCCCTGCGCGGCGCCGCGATCGGGCATTTCGCCGCCATCGAGATCACCTCGTCCCCCGGGTCCGCGCGACTGGTCGCGGGCCTGCGCAGGCTGGGGGCGCCGGAGGAATGCGTGCACTTCTACGCCGAACACGTGGAGGCCGACGCGGTCCACGAGCAGGTGATGCGCCACGACGTCGTGGGGGATCTGGTGAACCGGGAGCCGCATCTCGCGGCGGACGTGGTGTTCGGGATGCGTGCTCTGGACCACCTCGACGAGGTGGCGGCGGGCGGGATGCTGGCCGCGTGGGGCCGCGGGGAGTCCTCGCTGCTGCCCTGACGCAGCGTTCGTTTCCCGCTCACACCGGGACCGCCGACCCCGCCGACACT